>JANONA010000065.1:0-5919 GCA_031420575.1 Nitrospirota bacterium
GCTTTCATTTTCGAAAAATCTATGGTTCTTCCGTTCAGCCGCGCAGGTGTGCCGGTCTTGAGCCTGTTGATCTCGAATCCAAGTTCTCTCAGGCTGTCTGACAGGCCAATGGACGGGAACTCCCCAGCCCTCCCTGATGGATAATGCACCATGCCGATGTGAATGAGTCCCTTTAAAAAAGTACCCGTTGTCACGATCACTGCTGAAGACAGGTACTGGACGTTGATGGCGGTCTCGACTCCGATGATCTTGTTTCCTTCAACAAGGAACTTCTCGACCGTGCCCTGCTTCACATCAAGGCTCGCCTGCCGCTCAACCGATTCCTTCATGGCAAGCCGGTACCGTTGCTTGTCGGCCTGGGCGCGCGTGCCGTGGACAGCCGGGCCTTTGCTCCGGTTCAGGACGCGGAACTGGATCCCGGTCCGGTCGATGATTTTCGCCATCTCGCCGCCGAGCGCGTCGATCTCCTTTACGAGATGTCCCTTTGCCAGGCCGCCGATGGCGGGGTTGCAGGGCATGAGTGCGATACTGTCGAGGTTCATGGTGAGCATGAGCGTGGAGCAGCCCATGCGCGCGGCAGCGAGCGCGGCTTCACACCCGGCATGACCCGCGCCGATTACGATGACGTCGTATGTTTTTTGAAGGGTCATAGTGTCTTAATGGTGAACGATGAATTAACCGGCTGGCGCAGTTTTAGCGCCAGTCCGTGTTGGGTGAAATGTCATGCGTGAAATCAGGCATGAGAGAATGTATGCACTCCGGCAAGGCGTTTACCGATGCTCGCCTCCGCGGTTTTTAAATCGTAAGACGCCTGGAGATTGAGCCAGTATTGCGGCGACTGGTTAAACGCACGACCGAACAGCAACGCCAGTTCCGCCGTCAGCGGACGATCTCCCTTGATAACATGCGAAATCCGCATGGGCGATACCCCGATGGCGCGGGCGAACTCAGCTTGCGATATGCCCATTTCTCCCATGATTTCAGCCAGGAATTCTCCAGGATGAATTGCGGGCAACCCATTCTTAACCATGTTCGTTTCTCCTTTAGTGATAATCGACAATTTCAACGTCATACGCGTCGCCATTTTCAAAGCGGAAACATACGCGCCACTAATCGTTAATGCGGATGCTTCATTGCCCGGCGCGATCATGAGCCAGCGCCTCCAGCCTGTTGGAAGGAGGGAAACGCAAATCCTCAAGGCCTGCGACCCCATCCAACTGCGTCAATCGCAATGCTGCACGTTTAAGTATCTCCGGCGGCAAGCGGCGTGATTTTCCGGTGGCAAAGAAGTGTTCCTTTTCGGAGGAGGCAAAAGTTTGAATCACGAGAGGAAGTATAAACAAATTGTTTATAAAAGTCAAGCGGCTTTGCGCTGGTTTAGCCGACGATCGAAGGTAAGTCAAGCGCGTGTAGAGATTGCATGACGTGGCATGAAAGAGATCGAACTCCCGGCGGCAGACATTGCGCGACATCTTGGCGTAGCCACGTTAAGCATAACGCGGGCTGTTAAAAGGAGGGGAGGGGTGAGCCACAACGTAACGTAAGTAACAATTTCCCGAAAGTTTCCAATACGTCCACGTTAAGATGTCCTTGGCAGCGATAGGGTTTGTAAATATTTTCTGCACTCCGTAAATTCGTTATCTGAGGGATTAATATAAAGGACATAATTGACTTGTCCTAATATGTGTAACAAATAATCACCCTTTTTTATATTCAACTTACTCATATGATCTTCGAGTCCATATTTCTTAATCGCCACTCCGGGTTGATTTCCCCGCCGCTTGCGGCGTAATATGCTTAGATGAGCGATTATATTCGTAAGAGTCACAATGTAACGGTCCTGCTATATCACTTGGTTTTCCCGGCAAAATACAGACGTGTTGTTTTTGACGAGCAAGTTGATACGGTTCTCAAGGAAGTTTGTCTTGGCATTGAAGACCGCTACCAGGTAAAGTTTCCAGAGATCGGCACAGACAAGGATCATGTTCATTTCTTGGTCCAATCAGTTCCGACATATTCAGTTACCCGGATCGTGACTTTGATAAAGAGTCTGTCTGCACGAGAGATATTCGGCCGTTGCCCCAAAGTGAAGAAGCGGCTTTGGGGTGGCGAATTCCGGACAGACGGATATTTTGCAAGTACGGTCGGCAAGCATGATAATGAGAACACGATAGGGAGCTACGTGAAGAGTCAGGGAAAAACATATCAAGTACTGCACGTAGATCATCAGCTTGCATTGTTCTAATACCCCGCTGCTTGCGGCGGGGAAGTTTAGTGTGCCGAGCATGTTCAACAGCTTGGAGGTGCAAGTCCTCTACCCGGCCTGATGGAGGCGAAGGGTTAGCGAAGCGCAAGGGCGTCATCGTGAGATGGGGTCTGAAAGAAGCGTTTCCGCTCCCGCGCGAGCCTGAGCCTGTCCTGAGCGAAGCCGAAGGAAACAAAAACCGGATATGAGGCGTGAGCGTTGGACGAGCGGGCCAATGACCGCGAAGTCCATATCCATCAAAGGCGCAAAGCGTAAATCCGGCGGTTGTGCGCGGAAGGCGGTCGAACTTACCTCGGGAGGTCTGCGTCATGTTCCGGAATCGGGACTGAGAAAGCCGTGAGGTTTTCTGATCGTGGCGCAGAAGTCAGCAGCGGGCATAGTAAGACTACGCAGTCGGTTCACTCGATTGAGACACTCACCTGAAAGGGGAGAAACAGCAGGGATCGCACGAACCGGAAACGGTACTCCGAAGGCCCAAACGAGTCCCCGCAAGGGGTTAAATGGAGCGGCAAGCAGGACGCATGACTCATGGACGGTAAGCAGCGGAAAATCCAGATAGAGATGGCCTTCACGACGGAGGTTAGGGGTGAAGCCCCGAAGACCGTTGGAGAAGGGACTGAATCGGCCATGGCGAAGAGCGCAACCGGACGCTCGGCGCATCAGGCCGTAGCCAAAGCGCAAGAGTACATCGGCCAAGGCAAGGCAATCGTCGTGGACATGGACTTGGAAAAATTCTTTGACCGGGTCAACCACGACATCCAGATGAGCCGGATAGCGAGAAAGGTAACGGACAAGCGGCTCCTAAAGCTCATCCGCGCCTACCGAACCACGCGGGTCATGGAAAACGGACTCGTAAGCCCCACGGACGAAGGGACGCCCCAAGGCGGCCACTTATCGCCCCTTTTGTCGAACATCATGCTTGATGATCTCGACAAAGAACTTGAGCAACGCGGCCACAACTTTGTTCGGTATGCGGACGATTGCAATATTTACGTCAAGACCGAACGGGCAGGGCAGCGGGTGATGGAGAGCGTCAAACACTTCCTCGCGAAGAAGCTCAAACTCAAGGTTAACGAGAAGAAAAGGGCGGTGCCCCCTCTGTAATTCTTGTCGGGTTGGTAATCCTGGCTATTTGGGCATTTATCATTTCTTATAGAGAAGACCATCACAGGAAGGTTAAATAGCTCTTTGGATTACTTGCCGGGATTTACGTTCCCAACAAGAAGGTAAGCCCGTAATATATGATGGTACGGGCATTCCCGTGTCTGACTTAAATATTAAGATTCTCTGCTTTATGCTCCCCGTGATGCCCGCGCTTGATCGCGGGCGGAGATTCGCGACCATCAGCCAGATCTCTTGCACCGGAGGGCGGGCTGAACTGTTTCATGTCGCCTTGTTTCCGACACGCCGCGAAAAAAAACAACGTTTCATTGACTCAGTAGTTGAAGTATGGTAAAATAAAAAGCCGGTTATTATCAGAGTCGGGAGAACGAGCAGAAGGTATCCATGCCCACAACACCCTTTACAACACTGCGATTCAAGATCACGCTGTTCATCATTGTTCTGCTGCTGGTCACTGCCGGCATCTTTTCCTTTATTACGGTGCAGACCATGAATAGCCACATCACCGACGAGGTCGCCAAACGCGCGGAAGCGCTGTGTAAAAGCACGGCGGCACTTGCGCCTTACAGCATGCTTACCGGCGACGTGCTGGGACTGGACAACATCGTTGCCAAGGTTAAAGAGGCCAATCCCGATGTTGACTATGTGGCCGTAGCCGACGCATCGCTGAAGACCGTGGCCCATACCTTGGTGAAGGAGCGGGGCAAAAAACTGTCCCTTGCCCCGGGAGAGCTGATCAGCCATAGCAGCGACGGCACGATGATCTATCGGGTAAAAAATACATCCGATTTGTTCCTTGAGATCACGACGCCAGTCATGTACAAGAACATACCCATGGGCAGCGTCGTCATCGGCATTAACAACTCCATGCTGCAGGCCGCCCGGACCGAAACACGCAGAATGATCCTCATGGGCTTCCCAATCGTCATGCTCCTGGGCGCGGGATGCATTGTCATCCTGTCGTCCGTGGTGGCGCGGCCCATCAAGGAGCTGTCCCTTGGCGTTGAGGGGCTCAAAGCAGGCCGGCGAACGAAACTCAGGGTCTATTCCCATGATGAGCTCGGAGAACTCACCACGAGCTTCAACCAAATGACCGAAAAGATCACCCGGCAACAGGACCGGCTCAGCGCCTATGCCGCGGAGCTGGAAGATGCCTATGTCTCCACCGTCAAGGTGCTCTCCGCGGCTATCGATGCGCGGGACCCCTACACGCTTGGCCATTCCACCCGGGTAGCGGAGCTCGCGCGGAAGATTGGGAAGTCCTTCGGGTTCTCCCATGAAGAGTTGGAGGACCTCGAAGTCGCCAGTCTTTTCCATGACGTGGGCAAGCTCAAGACACCGGACGCCCTGCTGCACAAGGACGGTCCGCTGGACACTCTGGAGCACCGCGAGGTCGCCAATCACTGCGAACATGGCGCGGCGATCCTGAACCGTGCGCTGTCACTGCAAAAATACATCCCCGCGGTTCGGCACCACCATGAATGGCACAACGGAGAGGGCTATCCCGACAAGCTGCGCGGCAAGGATATTCCGCTGCACGCCGCCATTATTGCCGTTGCCGACTCTTTCGACGCCATGACCTCGGTCCGGCCTTACAAAAACGCCTTCTCTCACGCTGACGCGCTTGAGGAACTGGCCCGCTGCTCGGGGACGCAGTTCAACCCGCAGGTCGTCGAGGTATTTCATAAGGTGCTTGCTTTGCAGCCTCTACAGACGGATCCTCTCGTAAGGAGAACCTGATCAATGCGGATCGACCGATCGGGACTATCGCTGGTGCTCTGCCTTTCGCTGACCGCGCTCATATCGTCCTGCGCCTCGTTCCACAGCAAACCCCGGGCGATCGCGGAAACCGTGAAGCAGGCCCAGGCGCAGGTCGCGCTGGGTGAGTACAAAAAAGCACTCGCCCTCTATGCAGCCGCTGACAACAAATACGGATATGATGCCGCCCTGCAGCAGCAGTATGTCAGGATCGGCGACCGGATCAGGTCTACTGCTGATACAGCGTTTCAACAGGAGGTCTTCTCTCAAGCCGGAGGGATCTATCATATACTGCTGGAGAGCGGCATCACGGAAAGGAATTTCCAGAAACCCTTGTCCTTCGACACGGCCTATTTGCGCAGCCGGATCGGCTCATGTTCCAAGGCGCTTATGGATCTCGGGCTGGTAAAATATCGGGAGGATGATCTCGATGGGGCGTCTTCGATCTGGAACGAGGTCCTGACGTTCGACCCCGGGAACAAGGCGGTCACCAAAGCCCTGCAGACAACGAGTAAACAACGGAAAATGCTGAAGAGCATCGGTCCGGCATCAAAGTAAGCCCTTCCGCTCAAACCTTCCCCTGAAGCATCTTAGCATCTTACTACTCGCCGCCCCTGCATTCCGGTTCCACTTCCACTTCATAATTGACATACCTGCTATGAGAGTCTATATTATAGCTAAATAACTCGTGGAGGTTCCGCATGAAAACCGTAACTGCGCTTGTTCTGCGCAAAAAACTGGGCAGCGTTCTTAATTCCGTGGCGGAAGGGCAC
>JANONA010000066.1:0-3588 GCA_031420575.1 Nitrospirota bacterium
CCGAATTCGAGCAGACCGCCGCAGTCCGGGCACTCGGGACAGAGGCCCAGGTGGTTCTTGTTCCCGCCCTGGGAGCAGTCGGATGACACATAGCCGACCGTGGCCTGAGGAGCAGCCGCGGCAGCCTGGGGCTTATGGCGCTGGTGGCTCACGGCGTCCCGAGTGTAGCGCTCGAGCGCCCTGGCGATGGCATCGGGGCAGGACAGAATCGAGCCGCCCTCGCCCCAGGCCGGCGACGGGCACCGGATGCCCTTTACCTGCTTGATGATGGAATCGATGGATATGCCTGAACGGAGCGCAAGAGATACTAAGCGGGAAACAGCCTCGGACTGGCTCGCGGCGCACCCGCCGGACTTGCCCATGGTCGAGAATACCTCGCAGATGCCCTCCTCGTCCTCGTTGATGGTGATATAGAGGTTTCCGCAGCCCGTGGGAAGCTTCTGGGTGACGCCGTGGGTGAGCGCCGGACGGCTCCGCGGCTTCTTTTCCTCGGCCAGTTCAGGCGAGGCCGAAGCAACGGTCACGTTCTGGCCCAGGGCAGCGGCCTTGCGCGCCTTTTCCGTGGCCCCGGTACTGAGCACCTGCTCGTCGCGCGACCCGTCGCGGTAGATGGTCACACCCTTGCAGCCGGATTTGTATGCCATCATATAGACCTTCTTTACGTCTTCGCGGGTGGCGCCATGCGGGAAGTTCACGGTCTTGGAGACGGCGTTATCGGTATATTTCTGGAACGCCGCCTGCATGCGGATATGCCACTCCGGGGTGATATCGTGGGCAGTCACGAATACGCGCTGCACGTCCTCGGGGACCACGGCAACGCCCGTGCATCCGCCGTGCTCGGCGATGTCCTTCATAAGGTCGTCGGAATAGAAACCTTTCTCCCTGGCAACGCGCTCGAACACGGAGTTCACCTCGAGGAGTTCCGCGCCGTCCATGACCCTCCGGATAAAGGTGAGCCCAAAGAGCGGCTCGATGCCGCTGGAGCATCCGGCGATGATGGACAGGGTACCCGTGGGCGCGATCGTCGTGACCGTCGCGTTCCTGACCCCGACTTGTCGGGGCGTGTCATAGATGCTCCCCTTGAAGTTTGGGAAGGCCCCGCGCTCCCTGGCAAGCTCCTCGCTCATCTTCCGGCCTTCATCGGTGATGAACTGCATCACGGTTTCGCCCAGCTTGACCGCCTCATCGGAGCTGTAGGGGATACCCGTCTCGAGAAGCATATCGGCAAAGCCCATGACTCCCAGGCCGATCTTACGGTTTGCGCGGGTCATCTCGGATATCTTGTCGATGGGATAGCGGTTCACGTCAATCACATTATCGAGAAAATGGACGCCCTGCCGGACCGTGTGGCGGAGCTTATCGAAGTCCACACCGACGCGGCCCCTGGTCTCGGTGATCATCCTGGCCAGGTTGATCGAGCCCAGGTTGCAGGCCTCGTAGGGGAGCAGCGGCTGCTCGCCGCAGGGGTTGGTGGACTCCATCATGCCTGCGCGCGGCGTGGGATTGTACTGATTAATGCGGTCTAAAAAAATGATGCCCGGGTCGCCGTTCTTCCAGGCCATGTTCACAATGGTCTCGAAGACCCGGCGGGCATGCAGGGTCTTGACCACGGCCCTGCCGCGGGGAGAGACCAGGTCGTACTCGCCGTCCTTGTCCACGGCATCCATGAAGGCGTCGGTTATGGCAACGGAGATGTTAAAGTTATTGAGCCGGTCGTTCCGCTGCTTGCAGGTGACGAAGTCGAGGATGTCCGGGTGGTCCACCGAGAGGATGCCCATGTTCGCGCCGCGCCGCGTGCCGCCCTGCTTCACCGTCTCGGTGGCGGCGTCGAACACGGTCATAAACGAGATGGGGCCGGACGAAACGCCTTTGGTGGATTTCACCACGTCGTTCTTCGGCCGGATGCGGGAAAAGGAGAAGCCCGTGCCGCCGCCGGACTTGTGGATGAGCGCCGCGTTCTTCACGGAATCGAAGATCTCTTCCATGGAGTCTCCCACGGGCAGCACGAAGCAGGCCGAGAGCTGGCCGAGCTCGCGCCCGGCGTTCATGAGCGTGGGGCTGTTCGGCAGGAACTCGAGGGAGGTCATAAGGCGGTAAAACTCGGTCGCGGTCCGCTCCACCTCGGCGTCGGACTTGCCGTAGGCCTTGTCGCCCTCGGCAATGGTCCGGGCCACGCGCGTGAACATGTCCACCGCTGTTTCGATAACGGTCCCGTCTTCGTTCCGCTTGAGGTACCGTTTTTCAAGAACCTTGAGGCAGTTCTCGGAAAGATTAAGCCCCTTACCGGATGCTGTTTTCGAACCAGCAGCAACGCTCTTCATAAAGCCCCTCCCAGGATAATGCTAAAAAATATTATTAGTAAAAATCAAAGCCGGGGAAGCCTAATGACCGCCCCGGTATTATGTTACAACTTGCCCGATTGACCTGCCGGATTATTAAAACAGTTAATTAGCGAGATGTTCATTATGGCCCTGTCCGCGATGTGTTTTTCTTGGGTGAAGCCTATTACAGATGCGAATCTGGAAGAAGAAAAAACCAACAGGAAAAGATTCTACAAACGCATAACTGTTATGCAGTATAACACAACATCTTGTGTTGTCAAGGCGATTTTTATACCATATATAGTCAAATTTTACTATTGTTTTGGGAGAGGAGGCTCGTCAAAGAGGCATGAAATCAGGACGAAATGCGGATTGAGGATATTGAGATTTTAAAACACCGCTCCAAATGCGGCTATCATGATCAATTCGGCTATGCTCCCCCTGAACGCTAATATCCTGAAGACCGAAAAACGCGGCACTGACAAGGTCCTTACCGTGTACCAGGATGGCAAAACACGTCGAGCTCGCCGGCGATGAAATTCTGGTCGGTGTGGGCCGTGCGCCGAAGCTTTCCGTCCTTTCTGCGCGGTACAATCGTAAGAACCTGAGACCGTTTTGACATAGCACTGCTTGTTGTTCACAAACTAAATCCGCCGCTCGCCGACCCAGTAGGCGCAGGTAGCGCATTTCTTTTCAGTGGCGCGATATGTTCCGCAGGACGGCATGATAAGGAGAAACACAACGCTTTCTTTGGCACGGCGCACGGCAGAACGCTGGTTAAAAATCTGGTCTTTGACAATACGCTTGAAGGCTTTCAAAAGCTGCTCGCTTATTCGGCAATCCCCACCGCTTTACGAGCGCGAAGCAGGTCTTGAAAATGGCCGGTCTTGACCTCTGCACGAACCGGAGCGGCAAGAAGTCAAACAGCGCGATTCCTGTCATATCCAAGCAAGGCAAGGCCGATCTCCGCTACGGCCTGTATCAGGCGGCATTTATCGCGTCGCTCAAAAACAAGGACTTCATCAAATCCCCCGCCGCAAACGTGATCTCGTCCCGGAACGCCTTGATCAGGTACACCGTCTTCATGAGCTCCGCATCGTTCACGTCCAGCATGGCGGCGCTTAAGCCCGCTCCCGCGAGGTAGGAGAGGTACGCCGAAGCCACGATGGACTTCACGTTCTTCGGCAGGCCCGTCGTGACGTTCGAAATCCAGACCAACGTGTTGAGCGGCGGGTCGACCATCTCGTTCAGCACCATGATGCTCTCG
>JANONA010000067.1:0-5974 GCA_031420575.1 Nitrospirota bacterium
GCGGTCCTGGGCTTGCCGGTGAGGAACGCTATCTCGCCGAAGAAATCACTGGCCTGGAGGGCGGCAAGTTCCACCCTTTTACCCATGATGGTCGAGAATACCTTTACGGCCCCGCGGGTAAGGATAAAGACAGCCCTCCCCGTGTCCCCTTCCCTGATGATAGGCTTGCCTGGCGGCATCGTATGAATGATCATGCGCTTGGTGAAGTCGTTGAACTCTTCCTGGGTAAGGTCGGAGAAAAGCGGGATAACACTCCTGGTCGGCTGCTCCGCTCCGTCCTCGATCGGCTCGAGCTTGAGTTCGGAGACTGTCTTGTTGGAATGGAGCAATTCCATCTTGCTCTGAGCGTCCTTGTTCGCCGGGTCGTGCCTGAGCGCGAGCTTGTACTGCGCCAGGGCCTTGACCACGAACCCCTCGTCCGCGTACAGGTCCGCGGCGTGGATATATTGTTTGACCGCCTCGGTCTTCTGGCCGAGCTTCTGATACGCATCGCCGATGCGCACCCGAACCATGGGATCAGGGTCAATCGCGAAGAGCTTTTCCATTTCCGCGATAGCCGGTTTCCAATCCGACTTTCCGATGAATTTCTGTACGTTTTCGGCGATTTCTGCTTTTGTTGAAGCCACGGGAGTCCTCCTGGTTTAAAAATATCCAATCATCAAATTACAATTTCCAAACGTTGATGAACTCGTAAAAAGTCCGAATGTGTCACCTCGAACGAAGAGAGAGGTCTTTCAACTGATTGAAAAACCGGGATTTCTCACTTCGTTCGAAATGACAAATCGAGCGTTTTCGACTTCTTACGAGACCATCAACGTTTGGAGCTTGGCTCTTGGTTATTGGCGCTATTTGGTGTTTGCTTATTCCAATATGCATTCAAGTAAACCGACCACCCCCAACCCCTCCTTATCAAGGAGGGGAGCCATTAAATCCCCCTCCTATTTTAGGAGGGGATAGGGGTGGTAAGATGTCATCTTGAAAGCAACATAGAATTAGAACCTCTTCTCGGCATTCTCAAACCGGGTGTACCGGTTGACGAACGTCAGGTCCACTTTGCCGATCGGACCATTTCGCTGCTTCCCGATGATCAGCTCGGCAACGCCCCTTCTGCCGCACAGACAGTCCCCGTCGTAGTGGCATTCGCACTTGTTATAGACCTCGTCCCGGTAGATGAATAATATCACATCCGCATCCTGTTCGATGGCGCCGGATTCACGAAGATCGGCGAGCAGAGGTCTTTTTTCCTTGCCCGGCCGCGTCTCCACCGCCCGGTTCAACTGCGAGAGCGCAATGACCGGGACCTGGAGCTCTTTGGCAAGCGCCTTGAGTGAGCGGGAGATATTGGAGATTTCCTGCTCGCGGTTGCCTTCATTGCCCCTGCCGCGCATAAGCTGGAGATAGTCAATGATGATGAGGTCAAGCCCCTGGTCCGCCTTCAGCCTTCGGGCCTTGGCCCGCGTCTCGAGCACCGAGATCGCCGCCGTATCGTCGATAAATATCGGCGCTTCCGAGAGCCTGCCCGCGGCAATGGAGAGCGGGGTCCAGTCGCGTTCAGACAAATGACCGGTCCGCAGTTTGTGCGCGTCCACCCGCGACTCCGAGCCCAGCATACGAAGCACTAATTGTTCCTTGGACATTTCGAGGCTGAAGATCGCCACGGACTTCCCCTTCTCGATAGCGGCGTACGCGGCAATGTTCAAACAGAACGCCGTCTTGCCCATGGACGGCCTGCCCGCGATAATGATAAGATCGCTCTGCTGGAATCCCGAGGTCCTCTCGTCCAGGTCCACAAAACCGGTCGCAAGGCCGGTGACCATCTCCTTCTTCTCATAGAGCCGTTCAACGATCGCGAAGCTGTGCCCCACGATATCCTTCATGGAAACAAAGGATTCCTTGATTTTGCCCTGGGCGATCTCGAAGATGGATTTTTCCGCGCGGTCCAGGAGTTCGTCGATGTCGACCACGGTCCGCGAATCTTCATAGCTCTGGGTGATGATATCGGTAGCTGAGTGAATAAGCTTGCGGAGAACGGCCTTCTCCCGCACGATCCGCGCATGGTACTTGATGTTCGCCGCCGTGGGCACGAGACTTACGAGCGTTGCGAGGTACGACGCCCCGCCCACCGCTTCGAGCCCGATCCTGCCGCGGAGCGCATCGGACAGCGTCACGAGGTCGATCGCGTCCCCGCTCTCGAACATGTCGAGCATGGCTTTGAATATCCTGCGATGGGTGTCCTTGTAGAAATCGTCGGGAGAGAGGATCTCGATGACTTTGTTGATGGAGTCGTTCTCGATCAGAACGGCGCCGAGCACCATCTGTTCGGCTTCGATATTTTGCGGGGGAAGTCTTTGAAGAGAAACTTCGGTCTGAACGGACATGACAGAACCTCGCGAAGGGGAAAAAGAAAAAAAGAAGCCAGAAGTCAGAACCCGGAATGAATCTCCTGACTTCTGTCTCCTGGCTCCTGAATCCTGTTGGTTTTAGAGCTACTCCTCCGCGATGACCGACACCTTGAAATCAGCCGTGACGTCGGCATGCAGCTTCACGGAGACGGTATAGTCGCCAAGACGCTTGATCGGCTCCGCGAGCGAGATCTTCCGTTTGTCTATATCCACACCCTGCGCCTTCATGGCGTCAGCGATATCCATGGAAGTGACGGAGCCGAAGATTTTGCCTTCTTCCCCGGTCTTGGCCTTGATGATGATGGCAAGTCCTTTGATCCGGTCGGCTTCCGAGGTCGCCTCCTTTTTCAGCTTGCGGATGCGGTCCGAGACCATCTTCTTCGCGTGATTCATGGCGTTGAGGTTCTTGGGTGTTGCCTCAATGACCTTTTTCCTGGGCACCAGAAAGTTTCTGGCGTAGCCGTCCGCAACCTTGACGAGGTCGCCGATCTTGCCTAATTTATCAATGTCTTCCCGTAAAATTACCTGCATTGCCGGTACTGCTCCTTTCGAACACGTAATAGTGCCAGGATATTACCAGAAACCGGGGCAAGGTGTCAACAAAAATTGCGCCGCATGTCAATGCTTTCCGCTTGGTAACTCTTCGGTCTTAACAATACCGCTCGTGAAAAGGTCACTTTTTTGCTTCACTTTTCTATAACAAAGAATGTCAAACCATGCTATTATTGGAACAAACGGTAAATTGTACTTGACTTGTTAATAATCAAAGATATACTGAAGATATACTGTCCTTTACCGAGGATTGAAAAGCATTAATTTAAAGAGCCTCTTGCAAAAGTCTAAGAAACGCAGTCTTGTCATTTCGACCAGCGGGAGAAATCCTTGTTTTTATTACACTGAAAGATTCCTCACTTCGTTCGGAATGACACAAAAGGGGACTTTTGCAAGAGGCTCTAAAGTCTTAAATTTTCAGGACGGGGGGGGTGAGATTGAATTGTAGGTGTTTTAAGTTCGGGGTTTCGGCTACTCATTTAGTAAAAAATTTAACAAAAACAGGAGGTAGTTATGCAGAAGATTGGTAAAATGTTGAGGTTCCTTTCTTTAATGGTTGGTATTTTATTGGTCTTCACTGCGCAGGCTTACAGCGCTGAGTACGCCAATCCCAAGCTGTTAGTATCACCTGCAGATATAGAGAAAAATATGGGGAAATGGATTGTCCTTGACTGCCGTTCTAAGGCAGATTATGATGCAGGACATATACTAGGTGCAATACATATTGGCGATACCTGTTCAAAAGGACTGAGAGACATTGCAGCCGATGGGGTGACGAGACAGAAAAAGCAGGAAGATATTGAAAAGGTACTTGGTGACGCGGGGATAAGTCCTGATAAGACCGTTGTGGTTTACGGAGATATAAAAGATCCCAATGTTCAATCTGCCGGTGTTGGTTTTTTTGTGCTGGAGTACTGGGGTCAGAAGGATGTCCGTTTCCTCAATGGAGGAATGGACGCGTGGACGGCCGAGGGAAAGAAACTCGAAACTGCACCGGCAAAACTTCCACCGGCAAAGTTTAAGGCTGCTCCCAATCCAAAAATCCTTGCCTCAACAGATGATGTGCTGAAGATCGCTAAAGGTGAAGTTAAAGATGTTAACCTAATTGATTGCAGGTCGACAGATGAATATTTAGGCAAAACTCCCGGCAAGGACGTAAAGAGAGGCGGTCGTATACCGAATACTACTGTTCACGTAAATCATCTTGACCTGTATGATAAGGCAACGGGCAAGATAAAGTCCATGGCCGAATTAGATGCGCTTTATGGCAAGGTGGACAAAAGCAAAAGGACAATAGGTTACTGCCGGACAGGAACCCGTTCTTCCCTCGGTTATTTAGTGAAAAGGGTAATGGGCTTCAAAGACCCGGTTAATTACCAGGATTCATGGATAGTCTGGGGTAACAGGGAAGACCTGCCGATTGAAAAATAAGTTTGCTGTTGTTCTGAAGGCTTAGTTTATCCATAGACTATAGCAAGAAAACAGAAATCAGGAGGCGATTTCGCCTCCTGATTTTTTGCAAAAGAAAAGGCGGTTAGATAGAATAATTTGAATGAACCCCCATGTTTTTGGCTTTCATCAATCAGTCTTGAGGCTTTGCCTTACCAATTGTTTTACCATAGATGAAGATAGACTAAATGCTCATCGAGTATCAACGTTAAAAGTTTTCTCCTGATAACCTGAGGTAACATGGCAAATCTGCACATTCAGGACGGTAATCAATCGTAGCTTATGGAATCCGCTTCTTCCAGTAGTTGGCTCACGATGGCAGTGCATTACCGCAACAATAAGAATGTAATCTGGTTCGATGGTATAAAGAACGGCGTAGCTGCCAAGGTTAAAGAAGTGACCCTTTGTATCTGCAACCAGAACAGCGCGTGTAGCCCGCGGAGTTATCATGCCACCCGATATCAGGCCCCGTTGCTCACTTTTTTCTTGAGCTCATGCAGTTTGTTCATGGCATCCAGCGGGGTCATGTTGTCAAGGTTCAGGTCGGCGAGCTCCTTAAAGAGCAACCCCGCCTCACTGGCGAACAACCCCAGTTGCGGTTCCGGCCCTGCTGAGGATATTCCTTTGCTCGAGCCCCGCCCGGCGGTCCCCGGACCGGCAGCGTATGCGGTATTGACGCGCGATGCTGCCACCGGCTCGCCCAGTTCGTTGAACTCGGCCTTTTCAAGGTTCGCGAGCACTTCCCTGGCCCGCTGGATCACGCTTTGCGGAAGTCCGGCAAGCCGGGCGACCTGAATGCCGTAGGATTTGTCCGCTCCGCCTTCCACAACCTTGCGGAGGAAAATGATCTGGTCGTTCCATTCTTTGATCGCCACGGTATAGTTCTTCACCCGGTCCATGGTGAGCGCGAGCTCGGTGAGCTCGTGGTAGTGGGTGGCGAACAGAGTCCTCGCCCTGATCTTAGTATGGATGTACTCGGCAACGGCCCAGGCGATGCTGATGCCGTCGAAGGTGCTCGTGCCCCTGCCGATCTCGTCGAGAATAATGAGGCTTCTATCCGTGGCATTGTTCAGGATGTTCGCGGTCTCGTTCATCTCGACCATGAAGGTGCTCTGGCCGCGCGTGATGAAGTCCGATGCCCCGATGCGCGTAAAGACCCGGTCTACGATCCCGACCTGCGCCTCGCGCGCCGGAACAAACCCGCCCATCTGGGCCATGATCGTGATCATTGCCACCTGGCGCATGTAGGTGGACTTGCCCGCCATGTTCGGCCCGGTCAGGATCAAGAGCTGGTTCTCTTCGCAGTCTAAGAGCGTATCGTTCGGGATGAACCGCTCTTCGACTGTGAACTGTTCGACGACCGGATGCCTGCCCTCGGTGATCGTAAGCGTATCCCCTTCGAGGATCACGGGCCGCGCATAATTATTCCTGGCCGCGGCCTCGGCAAGCGAGACTATGCAGTCGAGGACCGCGATCCGCCGCGCCATGTCCTGGCTCCTGACGGTCGAGGCGGCAACCTTTTCACTCACCTTATTGATCAGCCGGTACTCCAGGCCGAGGTTCTTTTCCTC
>JANONA010000068.1:0-11750 GCA_031420575.1 Nitrospirota bacterium
ATACAGGCCGGCGGGAACATTGAACTCTCCCCGCCCAAGGCCGCTCCTGCCGAAGATCAGCAGCAGCATTCCTTCGCGGTTGAAAACCTGAATGCTGTTCCTGAGCCCGTCCGATACCCAGATGTGGCCCTCGCTGTCAACGGCAATCCCTTTGGGTTTCATAAAATCGCCGATCGCCGTGCCGTTGCCGCCGAACGTGGTGACGAACTTGCCGTCCCTGGTAAATATCTGGACACGGAAGTTCAGCGTGTCCATCACGTACACGTCGCCCGCGGTGTCAATAGCGATATGGGTCGGGTTGTTGAACTCGCCTTCATTCGTCCCTCTCTTGCCGAAGGAAAAGAGCTTCTTCCCCTCGAGGTCGAACACATCGATCCGGTCGCCTTTGGTATCGGACACGTAGAGCAACTTTTCTTTTTTGTTGATCGCGACGCCCGTGGGCCGGAGCAGGCCGTCGTCGCCGATGACCCGCTTGTTCTTCGTTCCTTTATAGACAAACACCCTTCTCTTCGCCGAATCCGTGACATAGAGCAGTCCGTCTGCGTCCAGCGCCGCACCGATGGGAGAAATCAGCTCCCCCATCCTGGTCTTGCCGAACTGGTCGTATTTCTTTTTTTCAAAATTAAAATAGTGTATCCTGGCCGCGCCCCAGTCCACCACATATACCTTGCCTTCACCATCAGCAACAAGACCGTGCGGTGACAGAATGCGGTCCACCGTGTCCTCTCCCGCTATGAATTCCCACACTTTGGCAAAAAACCCTTTCGTAACACCGAGGTCCTGAGGCGTGATAAAGGTCTTTATATGCCGTACTCGGGGTTTTTCGGGCGCCAAGGGCCACACCCATGGCTTTTCAACAGGATTGTTCGCAAGAACTTCAGCGCTTTGCACAACCGCGGCAGGCAGGACAAACATCAGCGAAAAAGCACAGACAGCTATGAAGAGAGGAAGTGTTTTCATAACATTTACGAGTGCTTTGTTATAACATTCCCTCTCCCGGAAGTCAATCCATCATCGCCGGAGAATCGGTCGAATGCGCTTCATGCTTATACTGGCGGGGATGATTCAGATTTTCGGAAACACGGTCGATGGCCTCCGCGACTGCCGTCTCCACCATCACCCAGGGAGAGCCGATCTCTTTTCCCTCCTGAGTATTCACATAGTAATGGGGCGACAAATAATTGAGCGCTATGGCGGCAATATCGTTTACGCATCGCGGACAGGCACAAACGGCGCCGTATCTTTCCCCAAGGAGTTTCTCCATGACGGCCACGACTCTTTCATAGTTGGCATTTTTTACCGTGCAATCCATAGCGCCTCAAAAACAAATCTCCGTTTACGCTTACAGAAAATAATGATACATGTGAGCCTCTTGCAAAAATCCCTTTTTGTGTCATTCCGAACGAAGAGAGGAATCTTTCATTGTAATAAAAACAAAGATTTCTCCCGTTGGTCGAAATGACAGCTTTGGTGTGTTTTAGACTTTTGCAAGAGCCTCATGTTGTAATGATGATACACGTTACGTTAAAAATAATGCAAAAACAATACCAGACGCTTTTTATTAATTATAACTTATATTTCAATTAGTTATAGCATATTCTCTATGAGAAAAAATATTTTTTAGAGCGATAGCGAGCATGGTGAGCGAAAACCACCAGCGGGGCGCTGTCGCGGGTGAACTTGAATTATTTTCTGTGCGGAACAGATCATCGGCAATCATGCATGTTTAATTATTCTTGATTATCAATAGGTTAAAGGAAATCCAGCGTAATATTCTTTTATTGTTTTTTTAAATCAGTTACGCTATACTCCCTTCCCATGAACACAAGCCATGGCGAAAAAACCACTTTGTATATTATAGACGGTAATTCCTACATTTACCGGGCTTTTTATGCGGTTAGGGGGCTCACCACTTCCTCCGGCCTGCCGACGAACGCCGTCTTCGGCTTCGCCAACATGCTGCTGAAGGTCATCAAGGACAAAGCGCCGGATTTACTCGCGCTCGTGTTCGATCCAAAGGGTCCGACCCGCAGACATATTGAATACAAGGAATACAAGGCGCACCGGCCTCCCATGCCCAGGGACCTCGTCCCGCAGATACCCTACATTCACAAGCTTGTTGAGGCGTTCCAAATCCCTGTCTTCATCAGGGAAGGCCAGGAAGCGGATGATGTGATCGCCACAATCGCTCGCAAGGCCGAGGCGGACGGAATAGAGGTCACCATCGTCACCGGCGACAAGGACCTTCTCCAGCTCGTCGGACCTCGTATAAAAGTCTATGACACGCTCAAGGAAAAAGTCTATGAACCCAAAGACGTGGAGGAACGCTTCAGCGTGCCGCCCGACCGGGTGGTCGAGATCATGGGCCTTATGGGAGACGCATCGGACAATATCCCCGGAGTGCCCGGCATCGGCGAAAAGACCGCGCAGGCGCTCATAAAACAGTACGGGACCATCGAGGCCCTGCTCGCCCACACACACGAAATCACCAGACCGAAGCTGAAACAATCGCTCATTGAGTTCGCGGACCTCGCGCGCCTGAGCCGCGAGCTCGCCATCCTCCATACCGATCTGCCGATCGAGCTCAACTATGACGACCTGAAGCTCAAGGCCCCTGACAGCGCCGCCCTCCTCAAGATATTAAAAGAGCTCGAATTCACCGGCCTGCTCAAGTACGTCGCCCAGGAGCCGGAAAAAAACATTGACTACCGGACCGTGCTTGAAGAACAGGATTTTCAGAAATTAACGGGCGCCCTGTCCTCGGCGGATGAATTCTGTTTTGATACTGAAACCACCTCGCTCGATCCCCTGCGGGCCGAGCTGGTCGGGATTTCGTTTGCAATTCATCCCCACCAGGCCTTCTACGTCCCGCTCGGCCATAGGTACCTCGGCGCGCCGAAACAGATCAGCCTCGACCACGCGCTCGGCGCGCTCAAACCGATCATGGAAAATCCCGGGATCAGGAAGATCGGGCAGAACATCAAATACGACCTGCTCGTGCTCGGCCAATACGGCATTCAGGTGAAGGGCATCTCTTTTGACACGATGATCGCTTCCTATCTCCTGAATCCGTCAAAGCCTTCCCACGGCCTGGACGCGATCTCGCTCGAATACCTGAACCATAAGACGATCACCTATGCCGAGGTCACGGGAACGGGGAAAAAACAGATCGGTTTTGCCGAAGTTGACGTGCAAACAGCAACGGGATATTCCGGAGAAGACGCGGACATAACGCTCAGGCTCAAACAAACGCTTGCTCCCCTGCTCAGGGAACAGAACCTTGAGAAGCTTTTTCTCGACATCGAGATGCCGCTCATGGAGGTACTTGCTGACATGGAGCGCATCGGGGTAAAGATCAACGCGGATTTTCTGAAGCGCATGTCGAAGAAATTAGGCGCCGGGATGGCGGAGGTTGAAAAGACCATTTACGAACTGGCCGGAACGCAATTCAACATCAATTCGCCGAAGCAGCTCTCGGATATCCTGTTTGTGAAGCTCAAGCTGACGCCGACCAAAAAAATCAAGACCGGGTTCTCGACCAATGTGGACGTGCTCGAAGAGCTGGCCTCCGTCCATCCCCTGCCCGCGGAGATACTGAAATACCGCGCGCTTTCGAAGCTCAAGTCCACCTATATCGACGCGTTGCCCTTGATGATCAACCCGAAAACCGGCAGGCTCCACACCTCGCTCAACCAGACCGTGACCGCGACCGGCAGACTCTCGAGCAGCGGACCGAACCTCCAGAACATCCCCATACGCACCGAACCAGGGAGAGAGCTCCGGCAGGCGTTCATCGCCGAACCCGGCGCAAGCCTGCTCTCGGCCGATTATTCCCAGATCGAGCTGCGTGTCCTCGCGCACATGAGCGGCGACCCGGCGCTGATCCGGACCTTTCAGAACAACGAGGACGTCCACACCCGCACCGCATCGGAGCTCTTCGGACTTTCCCCGGAGGAGCTCACGCCCGAGATGCGGCGCAAGGCCAAGGCGGTCAACTTCGGCATCATCTACGGCATATCGGCCTTCGGGCTGGCCCAGGATCTCGGGGTCTCGAACGCCGAGGCAAAACGCTCCATCGACAATTACTTTGCCCGGTATCCGAAAGTGCGCGAGTTCATCGACAGGACCATCGAGGATGCGAAAACGAGCGGCTTTGTCACCACGCTCTTCGGCAGACGCCGCTTTGTCCCCGAGCTCGCATCGTCAACCGCGTCAGTAAGGAATTTTGGAGAGAGAATGGCAGTCAACACGCCCATTCAAGGGACCGCCGCGGACCTCATCAAGCTGGCAATGATCAACATTCAAGCGCGGCTCGCCCGGGAGGGCCTCAAATCAAAAATGATTCTCCAGGTGCATGATGAGCTGGTATTCGAAGCGCCGGACCAGGAGCTCGAGCGAATGAAGACGCTGGTGAGAGAGGAGATGGAAGGGGCGCTCACGCTTTCGGTACCGATCAAAGTGGATGTGGGCACAGGCAAAAACTGGGATGAAGCGCATTGAGCGGCGCGGAGGCGGGAAGGCGCGAAGGGTGGAGGGTGGGAAGGTAGGAAGGTGGGAACACGTAAACTTCAACAGGTTTTTTTCCCGACATCCGACCTTGACACCATAAGTAATTGTAGCTACAATAGCTCTATAGTAAGGAGGCATACCGTGTTGACCGTTGGCGTTAGAGAATTAAAGAACCGCTTGACCCACTACCTGCAACTGACCCACAATGGGGAAATGATCGTCGTTACTGATCACGGCGCCCCCATTGCGGTTTTGCACGACCTGACCAAACTGGAAAGCGATGCGCGTCCGGAAGAATATCTTGCCAAAGCCGCGGCGGAGGGGATGCTCCGCCTTCCGCAACCAGGCGCAAGGCTTGATCTAAAAACAAAACCGGCCGCTCATAAAGGCCGTTCGGCCTCTGAAATCCTTCTTGAGGACAGACGTTGATATATTGGGACACCAGCGCTCTTATCAAAAAATACCTGAAGGAAGACGGTTCAGATACCGTCCTTCAACGGCTTTCAATTGACCCCGTTCTTGCAACCAGCCAGTTGACATACGCTGAGGTCCATGCCACGTTTGCCCGCAAGCTCAGGAATAAAGAAATCTCCCTGAAAACATATAAAGAGACCTGCTCCTTGTTTGAAGCGGACTGGAAAGCAATGGCCATAGTTCGCATGGAAGACAAACTCCTTCCCAAAATCCACCATCTATTAACCAAACACCCTCTGCGCGGCGCCGACAGCATACATCTGGCCTCCGCCATTTACATCTCCGAATATTCACATTACAACCCTCTGCCATTTGCCTGTGCCGATAAAAAACTGCTTCAAGCCGCCATAAGCGAAGGCCTCGCGGGATGGGACCCCCTTATAGCGGAAACCGAGTAGTCGCGGAACTGCCGATAGTGATTGTATAAAGCTTATGAGGCATTTCGTTCCACATGGTCAAAGCGCAGGTTCCCCCTCCTGCTTCGGCATTACGCATTGAGCGGCGCGAAGGTGGGAAGTTGTGAACGTGTGAAGTTGGGAACACAGAAACTACAACGGGATTTTTCCCGACATCCGACCTTCTCACCCTCCCACCTTACCTGAATTCAAACCGGTACTTGATGTCCGCCCCGGTGTTCCCCAGCTCGTTCCGCTCGCCCACCAGAGAAAAATGCCTGTCCAGAATATACTCGATCCTGAACATCTGTTCCTGCGCCGCTGCCCCCACGTTTGAGGAGAACGTAACATAGAGTTCGTTCTGAATAAGTTCCTTGCCCACGGTGACCCTCGGTACGGACGAATCGCTTTTCCCGACATAGGGGTCCACCTGAAACCGGTCGAGTCCGGTAAGGCTCCTTGCCCGTCGCTCGAAAATGTCCTGGAACTGTCCTGTGGCGAATGAGACCGCCTCGCCCGCCCCGACACCCGTCTCCCTGCCTTTCAACTCCGAGCCTTTTTTGCCGAAAGCAAGAAGGCTCAGAATATCGGTGTCGATGAGTGAAGGCTCGGAAATAAGCGCGACCACGGCGCGCTCGGCTGTCCCCGTGATCGCGAGCCGTATCCGGTACTCGCGGACCCGGGTTTCCGCCTCAATGTCCAGCACGGGGTTCATCCGCGAGGGATCAACGAAATCCACGGAGGCATGGAGAATCTTGAATTCGTTCTTGCGGAAATAGACGACCCCTTTCCGGGCCTCAATCCTGCCCAGAAGCTGCGGAAGGTTCACCGTTCCCCGCAGAAATACATCCACATCAAGCGGCGTCCTGGCAAGATTGTTCTGGAACAGGATGTTGTCCGAGCCGTGAAACCGGATATTGATCCGGGTATCGCCGATCCACCCCACCTCGGTCTTTTTTTTCCGGTACAGCCCTTTGCCGATATCAACCAGCATGCTCTTCCACTCCACCCGCTTATCGTATCGCGCGCGTTTGATCGCGATATCGCCGGCAAGGGACTGTTCCGACGCGTCGCCGTCATAGTGCAGTTCGCCGGAAAGCGTTGAGGTAAGCCCTTCGGGGTAGCGGACCGTCATATTCTCCACCGAGGCTTTTGCGGAGAAATCCTGGAGCGTTGTCCCGGAAAGCTGCGCCCAGCCCGATGCGCGCAGCGTGCCGCCGCCCATCTCCCCGGACAATGAGTCCGTAACGATCCTGCCGCGCGCAAATACGATCTTGCTGTTCAACGCGGTAAACCGCTGCGGAATGTCCTTTATCTTGAGCTCTCCGTTCCGCACAAGGAGTTCTCCGGTCACGTCAGGGCTCTTCCCGTCGTTCTTGACCGCAAGTGTTACCTCGGCAAAACCCGCCGCGTGCTCGACCTCACGGTACAGCAGTTTCAGGAGCGAAAGATTCGCCGTGCCCTTCATGGTGACGTCCACTTCAGTCATCGGCCTGGCCCACCCGGCGATGGTGATCTTCGTGTCCGGGCCGACGAAGTTCAGAGAGGCAACCGCAAGCCTGCCGCCCGCCATGGAGAGAGCAATATCGGACTCGTTGACTATCCGGTAATCACCAATAACGATATTGAGCCGCGGGAAAACCGCTTCACCGGAGATCGAGGACACATCAAATCCACGGCCATGCGCTGTAGCCGCTCCGTCGGCGATCACCTTGACTCGATCGGCAAGCCCCTTGTTCCCGAGGATGAGAAAGGGGTCTATAGCCTCTGAACGGACCGTTGCCTCCGCGGTCCACGAATATGGCTTGTGGAGCGTCCAGTGCAGGGAGAGCTTCGCGCGGTCCTCGGTCAGCCCTGTTCTGAGCGTCAACGCTCCATCACGAATCACCGCCTCCGCGTGCATCCCGCCCACGGGAACCTGATGAAGCGTCAACGCATCAACGTCAAGCGAAGCATTGACTATGGGCTGGGAAAAGCTTCCCGACGAGTGTATCTCAAGTTTGCCCTCCCCTCCGAACGGTAATGCGCTCAGCCGATCGACTGAGGAAAGGTCGATGCCGTTGCTTTCAAGATCAGCGGAATACGTCCCATCAAAACCGATCCATCCGAAGGCCTTCACCACGCCCCGTTCCTTATAGAGCACAACCTGCGGGAACGCGATCTTGCCGGTGGTGAGCGAAGCGGTTATCGCCCCCCGGACAAAGGACTCCCCGTACGCGCTGCCGGCGTCAAGCTTGAGAAAGCCGTTCCCGGAGTAATCCCGCGCCGTCCCCTGGAAGGTCAGCTCGCCGGCCGCGGAAAGCTTGAGCGGCAACTGTTCATAGAACAACGCCACAATGTTCACGACATCGGAGCGGAGGACCCGGAGCCGCGCTGAATAGACCGGTTCTTTCCCGCTGAGGTCCAGAGAGCCGTCAAAGATATAGCGGGAGGATTGCTCCGCGATTTTCACGGATGAAAGCTGTATCTTTTTATCTCCATACGCAAGTCCGCCGGCTGCCTCATTAAATAAAACGCCCCGCACGGCAACGGGGCCGGCTGCGACGGCGCCGTCGAAACGAGGGGAAGCCAGCGCCCCGGAAAGACGCCCGGTCACGTTCACTGCGCCTTCAACCGGGACCGATGTCAGAAATGACGCCGTCTTTCCTTTGCCCGATGACTTTGCGGACAGGAGAATATCGTAACCCGTTTCCGGGTCCGCCCTGCCTTCGCAACTGAGCGTCAAGTCTTCGGCAAGAATATCGGCCCGTCTGATATCGAGCCCTCCTCCGCGGTAACCGAGCGCCGCGTCAATGCTGCTTAGAACGATGTCCGCATTTCCCCGGGCGAGTTTCCACTGACGGCCCTTGACAATAATATTCCTGTCCCGGTATGCAAAAGAGAAAGCCGCATCCCGCAGCAGGTATCCGCGGAAAGGAAACGCCGAGGCGCTGAGGTTCCCCTCGATGACGGGGGAGGACAGCTTCCCTCCAAGGTGCGCGGAGAATTCGAAGCGCGAATCCAGCGGCTTCCCGGCCGGCTTCGGGATGTCAAGGAAGCGACCGATAGCCTGGGGACCTGATCGCGCTTTGATCCTGATAGCAAGAGCGGGATCGGGGAACGGCCCCGCATCGCCGGACATCGTGATCGCGGCGTCCGCGGTCGACAGCTCGACGGTATCCATGCGGAGCCGTCCCCGGTCGTATTCCACGGCTGCTTTTAGTGTGCCGGAAAACTCGGGGTAGGCCGGCGCGGATACCCTGATGCGAGAACTTCTGATGCTCGCGAAGAACCGCTCTTGCGAAAGATCGACTCTGGCCGTCATGTTGAGGTCAGTGACCGTGAGCTGGACGGAGGTCATCCCGTCTTTGTACTCGATCCTGCCCTTCCTGAGGGAGAGGGTCCGGAGCAGCAGGCTATAGCCGGACGCGCCTTCCGACTCCTTGCGAAGGGCATTCGTTTTAATCCGATCGATGAGCGGGGTGAGATTAATCGTGCCGTCTTTGGCGCGCTCCGCGAAAATACGCGGCTCAAGAATGACGATCGACGGCAACCGTATCTTTTTCAGGAGCAGCGGGAGCGGATTGATATAGGCCTTCACTTTCCGGATAGCGACCGCCTGTTTTCCATAGGCATCGCGGATCAAGATGTCCCTTACCTCGATATAAGGAGGGATAATGTTGGCCTTCACCCGTCCAATCTCCGCATCCGCGCCTAATATGTCCCTGAGCGATTCGACCACAGAGGGCCTGATCTTCCGGGAAAAAGCGTCACTCTGCACGTAAAGCACGATCCCCGCAAGCAGAACGAAAAGAACGATCGCTATGATAATAAATATTTTTTTCATAGATGCTTAATAAGTTTCTGTCCTCTGTACTCTGTACTCTGTACTCTGTACCCTGTACCCTGTACTCTGTACTCTGTACTCTGTACTCTGTCCCCTTACACAATCACCGTCATCAGCGTTTCCCTGATCTTCTCAAGCCGAACAAGATTGGTGATCTTCTTGTGGAACAGGTCTGTCACATAAAAAGAATCCATGATCCGCGATCCTTCGGTCACGATCTTCGCCGAACCGATGTCTAAGTTCAAATCATAGAGGGTCTTTGTCACCTGATACAGGAAACCCACGCGGTCGCGGGCGGTGATGTCGATGATGGTGAAGGTCTCCGAGGCCTCGTTGTCGAACTCCACCGCGGGCGTTATGGCGGCGGGGTGCGCTTGAGGCGAAGCATATTGTCCCGGCTCGGGCGGCCTGCACCCGCTTATGAGCGCGGCCCGAAGCTCGGTGCGCACACTTTCCCAGGCCTCCTCGTAATCGCAGAGCTTCCCCTCGGAATCGGTGATTTGAAAGGTATCGATCATCACGCCGTTCTTTGAAGTGAACACCTGGGCGCGAAGGATGTTCAGATTCTTGGAAGCAATCGCGCCCGCGGTCCGGTAAAACATGCCGTAGGCATCATAAGCGCAGACGGTAAGCTCGGTATAGCCCCGCTCGGGATAATGCCGGTGACGAATAACGAGATGGTCCGCGGGAAGCGCCCTCATCATGGCCATGTGGTCAAGCGCCCTGCGTGTCGAGGCGGCAAGAAGGTACTGTTCGGGCATGGATACGAGGAAGGCATCGATCTCTTCCGATGAGAACAACCCTGTCGCGGCGTTCTTAATCCTGACGGACACCGCAATCAGCCTGGCCCGCTCTCCCTCAACGGTCTGCGCGCTCGTATCCAGGTAATTGAGCGTCCTCATATAGAGGTCCTGAAGCAGCGCCGCCTTCCACTGCGTCCACGCGGTCGGGTTCATCGCCGAAATATCGGCGTACGTGAGGAGATAGAGCATGGTAAGGTTCTCGCGGTCCCGTACCAGCCGGGAAAAATCGGCGATAACCTTTCGGTCACTGAGCTCCCGCCGCTGTGACAGGAGCGCCATGACTAAATGGTTCTTGATGAGAAAAAGAATCCGCTCACGGTCCTCTCCCGCAACGTCGAATCTCGTGAGTATCTCCTTTGCCAGATCCACACCCTTGAGCTCATGGCGCTCTTGATAGGCCTTGCCCAGATCGTGAAGCAAAACAGCAAGGATCAAAACCCAACGCTTTTTCAGTCCCCTGAAGGCCTCGGAAAGGATCGTGAGCGCCGGAAAACTACCTGACCACAAAGCCTGTAGATTTCTGATTGCGAGCAGGATGTGCTCATCCACTGTATACCTATGATAGTAGTCGTGTCTCGCAAGCGCCTGAATTGAACGGAATTCGGGAATATAACGGCCGAGAAAACGCAGGTCCTTCATCAGGGCAAGCGTCTCCGAGAGGCCGTCGGGATTATTCAGGATAGCGAGGAACACCGAAGAGATTGCCGGGGCTCTTCTCGCGGTGTCGTCGAGCCTGCATCCCCGGATCAGCGACGTGAGCTGGTCTGAAAACATCGCATGGCGGGACTGGGCGATTTCAAAGGCTTTCATGACAAGGGCCGGGTCCTCACGGCGCGCATCCGGTGACGCGAAGAAAAGGGTCCTGTTGGTGAGCGAGAAGGGACCGAGCGTCAGCGTTCGCTCAAACCACCAGCGGGCCGGTTTTTTGAGAACAACGGCAATGACCGTTTTCGAGAATTCGCGGATGTTCCTCGCGTGGAGAAAGTAGGCCTTCATAAAACGCTCGACCGCGAGCAGGTGGGTTGAGTCGCGGTATTTGAAGTCTTGTGCCGCGCGTTCCTGGAGGTCGAAGGTAAGATGGTCGTTCTTGCGGCCCGAGAGATAGTGGAGCTCGTTCCTAAGCCGCCAGAGAAAGTTCCGGGACCGCAGGAACACCGCATACTGCCCCCTGGTGACGATGGTTTTCCCGACTAATTCTTCGAGCGACGCTACCCGGAAATGCGCAAAAGCAATCCACAGCGCCGTATGAATATCCCGGAGGCCGCCTTCACACTCCTTGATGTTGGGTTCCCGCAAATAGATCGAACCGCCGTATTTCCTGCGCGTCGCGAGCCGCTCCGCGATCTTTTCATTGATAAAAGTCGAGGGCTTCCAATAAAAGACCTCGCTCCGCATGGCCTTGATGAATGACTCGTAGAGCACGGGGTCTCCGGCGATAAAGCGCGATTCGAGGAGAGAGGTGCGGATCTTAAGGTCCCGCCGCGCGAGGGATACGCACTCCTGCACGGTCCGAACGCTGTATCCCACGTCCATGCCGGAGTCCCAGAGCACATAGAGCATTTCCGGAGCGCGCTGCCGGTCCGTTTCGTCCCGGCACAGGAACAGGATGTCGATATCCGAGTGGGGGTTCAACTCTCCCCTGCCGTAGCCTCCGACGGCAATGAGCGCGGGCAGAGGGCCGGTTGCGGGCAGGCGGGCATGGATGTCGCGGAGCGTCCTGTCAATGAGACCGGTGCGCCGCTG
>JANONA010000069.1:0-4385 GCA_031420575.1 Nitrospirota bacterium
GGACCGACTGCGACGATGGCGAGCTCTTTTCGGTCGGTGGCCCTGTAGATGACCCTGTACCGGCCGACCCGGAAGCTTCGCAGTCCGGCAAGTTCCTCTTTGAGAGCTTTTCCCGCCTGTGGATCATGCAGGATGATCTCAAAAGACACCCTGATCTTCTTTTTCAAGTGTGGATGCATTGACCGAACGAGGGCGGCTACTTCGTCAGGCACTCTGAGTTTAAGAAAAGGTTGTCCCATGAATGCCGCCTAATCGAATAGTTCTTCCAGGGTATACAAACGCGACTTTTTGCTTTTTAATGCTTTGAGCCCTTTCTGAATTTCTTTCATGAGTGGCGCATCGGAACGAACAGCGAGTGTTTCCTTCCAACTCTCAAACTCGTCAGGGCTCACCAAAACAGCGGCGGGGGCTCCGTTCCTGGTGATCATCACCTCTTCATCCGTTGCGCTCACCGCCTGAACAAGTCCGCTCAGCTTCATTTTGGCTTCCGACAGGGACAGGGTTTTCATAATTACTCCTCCGTTCAGGTTGACCAGAATTCTGACCAATCATACCATCCGACGACCTCTGTGTCAAGCAGGCTGGAAGCGGCGTTTCTCCCGACCCCTGACCCCCATCATCACATCAGATTCACCGGGTCCACATCCACGATCACCTTGCACTTCCTGCCGTACTTCTCCTCCACCGCGTTCCGTCCCTCAATCGCAAAGGACCGGAGCTTGTCCCGCTGCCGCGACAGAAGCAGCAGGTGAAACCGGTACTGGCCTCGCACCCGCGAGATCGGGGCGGGCGCGGGGCCCAGGAGCGCCGTGTCCTTGCCGCGCATGAGGCTGTGGATCCGGTTTCGCGCCGTCTTGGCCGCTTCTTCGGCAAGCGCTTCCCGTGCGCTCTTGACCTCGATCTTGATGATGCGTCCGATCGGCGGATAGCCGAGCTGGGTGCGGTACGCGAGCTCCTCGTTGTAGAAACCTTCGTAGTCGTGCGTTCTGCTGTGCCGGACCGAGTAGTGGCCCGGGTTCATGGTCTGAATGATCACCTCGCCTCCCAACTCGCCCCTCCCCGCCCTGCCCGCGGCCTGGGTGATGAGCTGAAAGGTCTTCTCAGCGGCCCGGAAGTCGGGCAGGTTCAGCCCCACGTCGGCATCCACCACGCCGACGAGTGTTACCGCCGGGAAATCGTGTCCCTTGGCGATCATCTGCGTGCCGATCAGGATGTCCACCTCCCGGCGGTCCACCTTCCGGAGCAGCGTTTCATAGGCCTGCCTGCCCTTGACCGAGTCGCTGTCCATTCGCAGGATGCGCGCTGCTGGAAAAAGAGCCCGCAGCTCCTCTTCGATCTTCTGTGTGCCTGAACCGAGCAGCTTCAGTTCGATGCCGGAACAAGCCGGACACGTGTCCGGAGGCCTGGTGAGAAAGCCGCAGTAATGGCATTTCAATTTCTGTTCCGATTTATGGAACGTGAGCGACACGCTGCAACTCGGGCATTTGACTGCCAGACCGCAGTCACCGCAGATCAGCACGGACGAAAACCCCCGCCGGTTTAACAGCAGGAGCGTTTGTTCGTTCCGCGCGAGCCGCTGCGTGATATGCTCGATGAGCAGGGGAGAATAGAGCGAAGACTTCGGCAGAGTTTTTACGTCAATGACGGCAACCTCGGGCATGGGGCGGTGGTCCACGCGGTTTGCCAGGCGGAGATACCGGTACTTTCCTGATTGTGCGTTGTAATAGCTTTCGAGAGACGGCGTCGCGGAACCGAGGACTGCAACGGCATTGAGAAATTTTGCGCGCATGATCGCGACGTCCCGCGCGTTGTACCGAAGACCTTCGTCCTGCTTGTACGAGTTCTCATGTTCCTCATCCACAATGATGAGTCCCACTTTTTCGAAGGGCGCGAACACGGCCGAACGAGCGCCGATGGCCACATCCGCCTGTCCGGTCTGGATGCGGCGGTATTCGTCCGCCCGCTCGCGGTCCGTCAGCCCGCTGTGCAGCACGGCCACCCGGTCGCCGAAACGACCCTTGAACCGGGCAAGCAGCTGGGGCGTGAGCGCGATCTCCGGCACCAGCACGATAGCGCCCTTACCCGTGTTCGCGAGTCCGCTGATGGCGTGGAGATAGACCTCGGTCTTGCCGCTCCCGGTCACACCGTGCAGGAGAAACACGCCGAACGTCCCGTTGCCGAACGCTTCGTTAATGCGGCGCACAGCCTCAAGCTGTGCCGGCATAAGCTCAGGCGGAGTAGTCGCGGTAAAATTTTCCCGCTGCGCGGCAGGCGCTTCCCGTTCCGTAAGAACAATCACTCCCGCGTCACGCAGGGACTTTATCGTCCGGGAAGAGAATGCACGCAGCTCATCGACGCCTATTTCTCCGTGATCCGACAGAAGGCGTATAAGCTCAGCCTGTTTCTTCCCCCTCACCTCCCGACGTTGTCGGGACAGGCCTTCCCGTTCTCCGTTGGGGAGAGGGTGTGCGCACAGACGGATATACTTTTTCTTTTTTGGCTTGGCGCGGGAAACCGCCTTGGGAACCAGAGCTTCGATGGTCTGGCCGAAAGGATGCAGGTAATAATCGGACATCCAGCGGGCAAGCGTGAGGAGCTCGGACGTGAGCGGGTTATCGAGGACTTCGATCACGGACTTGAGGCCGGAGACCTCGGCCTTGCCGGGAAAACCGATGACCGTCCCCTCTATACGCCTGCTCCCGAAAGGAACGAGAACACGGGAGCCCAGGACAAGCTGGTCCCGCAACTCTTCCGGGACGCGATAGTGAAAGGTTTTATTGACGGAAATATTGACCGCTATATCAACGACAAGATCGGGCATGGGGGTGAGTCACGTGGGTCAAGGGGCAAGGGTCAAGTTAGAATAATACCTAAATCCTGCAATCGAACCACAGAGTTCACAGAGTAACATGCTGATTAAAAGAAATATATACTAACCCGATGTTTCTCTCTGTGCACTCAAAAGGTGACTGTTAAAAGCCCTATATTTTTAAAATCAAAATCACGAGAACACAGAGAAAAAAAGGGTTTTCAAGGTTTTTATACTCAAGATTTATCTCTGTGGCCTCTGTGGTTTGCAGTTTTTAGGTACTACGTCTTTTTGTCCGACTTCTGACTTCTGTATTCTGTATTCTGTATTCTGACTTCCGTCGTTTACGACACGTTGTCCTTCAGCGCCTTTATTTCCTTGCTGCTCAGGATGTCCTTCAACTCGGTCATGAACTCGTTAATGTCCTTGAAGGAGCGGTAGACCGAGGCGAACCGAACATACGCCACTTCATCTAATCGATGGAGGTGGTCCATCACTTCTTCGCCGATGATCGTGCTCGGGATCTCCTTGAGGCCCTTGTCCTGGAGGGACTTTTCGATGTCCGCCACAGTGGTTTCAACGGCCTCGACGCTGACCGGCCGCTTTTCGCAGGCCTTCTTGAGGCCGTTCAGGATCTTCAAGCGGTCGAAGGGCTCGCGCCGCCCGTCCTTCTTGATGACGAACGGCAGCACTTCCTCGACGCGTTCGTAGGTGGTGAACCTGCCATCGCACGCGAGGCACTCGCGCCGTCTGCGGATGGATTCGCCTTCCTTCCCCATCCGGGAGTCGACGACTTTATTTTCAAGGCTGGAACAGTAGGGACAGCGCATAGGGTCAGTTCAGAGTACTGAGTTCGGAGTTCAAAGTAAAAAACATGAATTTGGGGGGTGAGAAGTTGAGCGTTTGCGTCTTTTCCCACCTTCTTACCTTCCTACCTTCGCTTCCTTCTTATACTGCGTGACCTTGATGCCCGACTCCTTCAGCATCTCCGCGGCCAGTGTATCCGGATACCCCTCCTCGAAGATGAGGTGCTCCACGCCCGCGTTGATGATCATCTTGGCGCAGATGCCGCAGGGCTGGTTTGTGCAGTAGAGCGTGGCGCCGTCTATGTTCGTCCCGTGCTTGGCTGCCTGGATGATGGCGTTCTGCTCGGCATGCAGGCCGCGGCAGATCTCGTGCCGCTCCCCCGAGGGGATGCCCATCTGCTCGCGCAGGCACCCGCGGTCAAGACAGTGCTCGATGCCCGACGGCGCGCCGTTGTAGCCCGTGGCGAGGATATTTTTGTCCTTCACGAGCACGGCGCCGACCTGGCGGCGAAGGCAGGTGGCCCGCTTCTTCACCAGGTGCGCGATCTCCATGAAATATTCATCCCAGGTTGGTCTTGTCATAGTTAAATCAGAAACTCGAAACACTAAATACTAAACAATCGTAACTACTCAGGTCAGTTACTTCGCTTCGTCGCAAGGAGCGCAGGGAATATCGATTTTCCCGTCATCATCAGCGGTCGCGGCGCTTTCGCTTCGCCCGCGCCGTCCGGATGTTCTGATAACCGACACGGGAAAGGGCAATCGCGCTC
>JANONA010000070.1:0-2827 GCA_031420575.1 Nitrospirota bacterium
CTGATTTTTTGAATAGCCGTGTTAAAACAGCATATTTGCGGCCTTCTGAAAGGCTCTCCCGCGCGTGTTCGTCATGCGTACGGACGAGTGAAAAAGAAGCAGTTTTCATTCCCGCGCGCCAGGGCATGTTCATCGGGATGAAAATCGGAGGATCGACTATGGACCCCATCATGTGTCCGTTCTGCGGAGGGACCAACCTTTTTCAGGAGGACGACTACGGTCTTGAAATGGACTTTGAATACTGGACCATTCACCATTGGGAATGCTTAGACTGCGCGCAGTCCTTTGATAAGATAGAGGTGCTGCCCGCGTCAAATACCTTCGAGGAGATCAATGAGAGCACCATCCACTGAAATGGGGCCTCAACGCGCGGGATCGTCAACGGGGCCGCATTCCGCTTCCGACAGGCCCACGCGGGCAGTGATCGACCTGGATGCTCTTGACCATAATTTTAAGGAAGTCATGCTCCGGGCCGGCGGGCAGCGGGTTTTGGCCGTTGTCAAGGCCAGGGCCTATGGCCATGGGGCCGTGGAGGTGTCAAGACGCCTCCTGAGGCTTGGCGCGGATATGCTTGGCGTTGCTCTCGTGGAAGAAGGAAGAGAACTCCGCGACGCGGGCATAGAGGCGCCGATCCTCATCATGGGCGCGATCTTCCCTGAACAGGCGGAGGAGGTTGTGTCGCTGAAGCTGACTCCGGTGATCTTCAGCCTCTCTGTTGCGCACGCGCTGGCTGACGCGGCGCAAAAGCGCAAGACAACGATCGAGGTGCATGTGAAGATCGATACGGGCATGGGCAGGATCGGCATTGCTCCCGAGGACGCGCCGGATTTTATCGCCGCGCTGCGGAAACTCGGCGGCCTTTCGGCGCAGGGGCTGATGACGCACTTTGCCGATGCGGACTTGCGGGACAAACAGTTTGCTTCAAAACAGATGGACCGCTTCGAGGCGCTGCTCAAGGCGCTCGACGCAAAGGGGCTCGCTGTGCCGGTGCGCCATGCGGCAAACAGCGCCGCGGTGCTTGATTTCCGCCGCGCCTTCTTTACCTTAGTCAGGCCCGGGTTGATGTTGTATGGCTGCAACCCCCTCGAAAAAGGAAACGCCGGTATAGACCTGAGGCCGGTGTTGTCGTTAGTCACGCGCATCGCATTCATCAAGAAGGTCCCGGCCGGCGTGTCAATCAGTTACGGTCGCACGTTCACGACCATGCGTGAAAGCATCATTGCAACCCTGCCGGTCGGGTACGCGGACGGATACAGCCGGAGCCTCTCGAACACGGGCGAGGCGCTGGTACGCGGTCTCCGGGTCCCGGTGGTGGGACGGGTGTGCATGGACATGTGCATGGTTGATGTGACGGAGGTTCCCTCGGTGCGCGAGGGAGACGACGTTGTGTTGATCGGCAGTCAGGGCGGCGAACGGATCACGGCGGAAGATATCGCCGCAAAGACGGGAACTATTGCTTACGAGGTGCTCTGTGGTATCAGCAGCCGGGTTCCCCGGATATATAAATACTCTGCTTGAATCGGTGGGTCGCAGGACGTCGGTCTTCTTCTCCGAAGTCGGCAGCGTGCTGATCTTTTTCGGCCAGACGCTCCGCTGGACTTTCAGCAGGCCGTTCTCGGTAAAGAGACTCTTGAAGCAAATGGAGCTGATCGGGTTCAACTCTATTCCGGTGGTCCTCACCACGGCGCTTTCCACCGGCATGGTGCTTGCGCTCCAGAGCTATACGGGTTTCAAGCGGTTCGGTGCGGAGACGCTTATCGGCACCGTCGTGTCGCTCTCCATGACTCGGGAACTCGGCCCGGTGCTTACCGGGCTCATGGTGGCGGGCAGGGCGGGAGCTTCCATGGCCGCGGAGCTTGGCACGATGCGGGTGACCGAGCAGATCGACGCGTTATCTACCATGGCCACGAACCCGATCAAGTATCTTGTCGTGCCCCGCTTCGTCGCGACCACGGTGATGATGTTTTTTCTCACCGCTCTTGGCATGATCATCGGCATCATCGGCGGCTATTTCGTGGGCGTGAAGGTGCTCGGGACGAATTCGGTCACGTACATCAACAACAGCATTGACTTTACCGAGGTCACGGACATCTGGTATGGGTTGATCAAGGCTCTGGTGTTCGGCGCCGTGATCGGGATCATCGGGTGCTACAAGGGCTTCAACGCAGAAGGCGGAGCGGAGGGGGTGGGGAAGGCGACGACGGGCGCCGTTGTGGTCTCCTGTATGCTGATCCTCATTCTTGACTATTTCCTGTCCGTGCTCATGTGGTGACGCCATGGCAATGATCGAGATCGTGGATTTACACAAGAGTTTCGGCGGCCTCTCGGTGCTCCGCGGCGTGAACTTCACCGTGGAAAAGGGCGAGAGCATGACGGTGATCGGCGGCAGCGGCAGCGGCAAGAGCGTGCTGATCAAACACATCATCGGCCTGCTGTTCCCGGACAAGGGGCGGGTCATCGTTGACGGACAGGTCATGAACGATCTCGATGAGTTCGGCCTGAATGAGCTCAGGAAAAAGTTCGGCATGTTGTTCCAGGGCGCGGCGCTCTTTGATTCACTGACGGTCTGGGAGAACGTGGGGTTCCCTCTCAAGCAGCATACGAAGCGCTCGGACAAGGAGATCAGAAAGATCGCGACCGAGAAGCTTGCCCTGGTCGGTCTTAAAGACGTTGAGGACAAGATGCCGTCAGAGCTTTCGGGCGGCATGAAAAAGAGGGTTGGGCTTGCCCGGGCGATTTGCATGGACGCGGAGATCATCCTCTACGACGAGCCTACGACAGGGCTGGACCCGATCACGGCCGACTCCATCAACGACCTGATCGTGGA
>JANONA010000071.1:0-7777 GCA_031420575.1 Nitrospirota bacterium
TTCGTCAACGACCTCGGCGCCGACTCGCTCGATACCGTGGAACTGGTGATGGCGCTCGAGGAAGAATTCGGCGTTGAGATCCCGGATGAGGACGCGGAAAAGATAGGGACCGTGCAGAGCGCTATCGACTATATCAAGGCAAAAGCAAAGTAATAGAATAATCACTTGTTCCAATCCGTTTCAAAAAATTCCGAAAGCCAGAAGATCTCTCCCGCGGAAGCGAGAACGGGTTTTTTGGCTTTTCGGATTTTTTATCCAGGAGGTATCCTCTTTTGAAGAGAAGAGTTGTTATCACCGGCGTCGGGATGATCACCCCGGTCGGGCTCGATACGGAAGCAAGCTGGGAAGGCCTGATCAACGGCAAATCCGGCATCGGTCCCATCACGCAGTTCGATGACAAGACCATTCCGACGCGAATCGCCGGAGAGATCCACGGCTTTGAACCGGAAAAATACATCGAGCCCAAAGAGATAAAAAAAATGGACCGGTTCATCCATCTCGCGATCGCGGCAAGCCAGATGGCCATGGACATGTCGGGACTCAAGATTACGCCCGAGAACGCCGAACGCGTCGGCGTCATGGTCAGCGCGGGCATAGGCGGACTTCCGGCCATCGAGAAATATCACAAGATATATCTCGAGCGCGGTTTCCGTAAGATCACGCCGTTCTTCATCCCCATGCTGATCATCAACGAAGTAGCGGGCAATATTTCGATGCGCTTCGGCGCCAAGGGCCCCAACATCAGCGTCGTCACGGCCTGCGCCACGGGCACCCATTCCATCGGCGACGCCTTCAAGTGGATCCAGCGCGGCGATGCCGATGCCATGATCGCCGGGGGAACCGAATCGTGCATCTGCGCAACCGGTGTGGGCGGATTCAACGCCATGAAAGCACTCTCAACCCGGAACAACGAGCCGCAGCGCGCAAGCCGCCCCTTCGACGCCGAGCGCGACGGCTTCATCATGGGTGAAGGCGCCGGTGTCGTCGTCCTCGAAGACCTGGAATCAGCGCTTAAGCGCGGCGCCCGCATCTACGCGGAAGCGCTCGGCTACGGCGCCACGGGCGACGCCTATCATATAAGCTCACCCGCGCCGAACGGCGAGGGGGCCGCGCGCTGCATGAACATGGCGATCAGGGACGCGGGGCTCGCCCCAACGGACATGGGCTATATTAATGCCCACGGAACTTCCACCAAGTACGGCGACGAACTCGAGAGCATTGCCATCAAGACCGTGTTCGGCGACTATGCGTACAAAATCCCGATCAGCTCTACGAAATCCATGACCGGCCATCTGCTCGGCGCCGCCGGCGGCGTGGAAGCCGTTATCTCGGTTCTTGCGCTGGACCGCGGGATACTTCCTCCGACGATCAATCTTGAGAACCCTGATCCGGAGTGCGATCTGGACTACATCCCCCACACGGCAAGAAAGGCGCGGGTGGACGTAGTCATGTCCAATTCATTCGGCTTCGGCGGCACAAACGCCTGCCTGGTCTTCCGCGGATTCCGGGAATAAAATGCCCTCTCTCTCCGACATCCAACAGCGGATCGCTTATACCTTTAAGAACCCCGAACTCCTCGAGCGTGCGCTCACGCACAAGTCCTACGCGAACGAAAACAGGGTCCCCTACCATAATGAGAGAATGGAGTTCCTTGGCGACGCCGTCCTCAACCTCGTCGTAAGCGAATATCTGATGAGTACCTGCCCTGACTCGAACGAGGGCGACCTCTCGAGGTTCAGGGCGGCAGTCGTAAGCGAGCCCGCTCTCGCCCTAGTCGCCCGCGAGCTCGGGCTCGGGCGCCACCTCCTTCTCGGCAAGGGCGAAGAGCAGACCGGCGGCAGGAACAAGGATTCACTCCTTGCGGACTCTCTTGAGGCGCTCATTGCATCAGTCTACCTTGATAGGGGAAAGGATGCGGCGGAAAGCCTTGTCATCCGTTTTTTTGAAGGCCTTCTCAAAAAGACCCGCTCGACAGGCGGGACGCTCGACTACAAGACGGAACTCCAGGAACTCTGCCAGGACCAGCTCAAACAGCTTCCGGAATACCGCGTCGTCTCGGAATCGGGACCCGATCATCTGAAACAGTTCGAAATGGAAGTCTGGATTAAAGGAACGCTCTCCGGTCGTGGTATCGGCAAAAGCAAGAAGGAAGCGGAACAGAGAGCGGCGAAAGAAGCGCTGGAAAAATTATCAGAGGATAGAAAACAGAAGACAGACAACGGCTTTTGATTCACTCTGACTTCCGATAGTCTGTCGTCTGTATTCTGAGTTTTTCAGTCTGTCATCTGTCGTCTGACCTCTGACTGATCAAACCTGTTCCACAATAATACGGTTCTTAATCAGAGAAACTTCACTCACCACTCCCCGTACTTTTTTCTCTTCGCCGAACAGGTTTCGAACCACCACTTCGCCGTTCTCGGCGCGGACGTGATTTACCGACTCAAGGAGCAGTTCTTCCTTATCCCGCTTTCGCACGTACGCTTTTAAATCGCACATTGAGCCGCCAATCTTTCATTCGATAAAAATGAATTGAGACAAAAAATCCGCCGCAACTCCGTGTCGGCGGGTTATTTTCTTATGATACTATCGATGCCGTCCGGCGGCGCTGACCACCGGGCTGAGCAGGCCTTCCGCGTGGCGCCCCGGCATTCCGCGAGGTAGGACAGAGTGCCGCAGGTGTGCCTTATTGTCTTTACGTTCGCTGACTGCCGCTGTTTTTTTGTTTTGTCTGTTTCCTGCTTCATAGGTCTCTTCTCCCTATCGCCACCGCTTCTCCATGCTTCTTCTATAGCACTATCTCCGTCAGAAATCAAGAAAAAACGAAAAAGCGACGTAAGCCTTCAGTTAGGGCAAATTATAACCGCGCGGATTCTAAAAATACGCTATAATGAATCCATGCGATACAAAACGCCGTCATTCCCAGGCATTCCGTTTTCCATAAACATTCCACACTCAAGGAGGAACAAACCATGCCGTACTATGTGATTCTCAGCAATCTGACGGACGAAGGCCGCAGGACCATCAAACAGAAGCCGGAACGGATCAGTGAAGTGAACAGGGAGATCGAAGCCATGGGCGTAAAGATCCACAAGCAATATGCCCTGCTTGGCTCCTATGACTTCGTGAACATCGTAGAAGCGCCGGACAATGAGACGGTCATGAAAATGTCCGTCGAGCTCGGGGCTCGAGGCTCGGTCCAGCTCATAACGCTCCCTGCCCTGCCGATCGAGGAGTTTATCAGGAAGATAAAGCAGTAACGAGAAGAAGATGCGGCTCTTGTTCGGGGTCAGCTTTTCTTGATATCGACCGCTTCAAGGTCCTGGAGTATCTTCTCAATCCTCTCCCTGAGGCGCGGCTGCTTATCATGGAACTGCGCCGACTTCTGCGCGTCACGCCGGGTTTGATCAAGCTCTTGCTCAAGTTCCCGGATGCGCTTCTTATGAGAACGGCTCTCGGCCACGAGCGTATTTACTCTTCTCTCGATTTCAGCAAATCTTTCTTCAAGATCCTTCAAATCGTCTTTTCCTCTTCTTTACTCCGCAACCGGAAATCCCCCGGCCCGCGTCAAATCGCTCTTTGAACCGGGGCGGACGAAATCCGCAATTCCCGCTGTCTTGCCGTAGATCCTCTTGTACTCGGCATAGCTCCGCATCACCTTTTTCACGTATCTCCGTGTTTCGGAAAACGGTATCATCTCCACAAACAGCTCCCGGTCATCATGATATCCGTTCTTCGTGATCCACCCTTGAACCGCCTCCGGCCCCGCGTTATAGGCTGCCGCAACAAGGAGCGGGTCGTTCTTGAAGCGCTGCATCAAATGGCTGATATACCATGTGCCGATATTGATCCCGGTGTCTGATTCGAAGAGTTTCGACCGGTCGTACCCCTGGAGCTTGATCAGTTGTGCCGCCCACTCGCCTGTCGCGGGCATGATCTGCATCAGCCCACACGCGCCTGCCGAAGACAGCGCCTCGGTATGGAACTGGCTTTCTTCGCGGATGATGGCGGTTATGAAGTAAGGGTCCTGGCCGTACTTCCGGGAGTAGGTCGTGATGCTCTCCCAGAAACCCCGCGGATAGGCGAGCAGCCACAGATCTTCGGCGGTCCCCTTGCCCGGGGCTTCAAGATAGCGCTCGTAATTCCTGAGCGTTAGGATAAGGGAGCGATAGTAATCACCCAATTCAAAAAAGGCCTTGCTCAACCCGATGAGCGCGCCGCGCTTTCCCGGCAATCCGTCCCGCGGATACCGCAGTTCCGCGACAGCCTCTTTCTTCATATCCAGATGCATGAGCTCAAGGGTTTTTCCAAAGGAGTGTTCCGCCAGGAGTATCCGCCTCGTCTCTTCCGTCCACAGGGGCGGTCCATCGTCGGTATCAAAGGTATGCGGCGGATCATCGGGACAGGGGGGCTCGACGCACACCATCGTGATATCGGCAATATCATCGACCTTCACAACGGCGACGGAGGACCCCAGGCGCGCCTTTCGCTCAGCTGCCCGGTATCCATAGTACGTATACGGCCCCTTCTTGAGCGCCCGTTCATAGTAGGTTGCCGCCTGCGAAGGGTCATTTCGTTTTTCCGACGCTCTGCCCTGCCAATAACGGGCCTGGTTCACAAGGAATGACCGGGGATATCCGCTCACTAACTCCTGCAGAATTTGCTCGGCCTTCCGGTAATCGCCGGCAATGTAGTATGCCCACGCCCTCCACCAGATCGCGCTGTCCGCTAACGCGCTTTCAGGATACTCCTGTACCAGCCGGGCATAAAAAGAAAGCGCTTTCCTCGTGTCATTCGTTTCACGGTAGATGTTCCCGCTCAGGAAGAGCGCATCGTCGGCCCATTCACTCTCGGGAAAGGCGTCGAGAAGCGCCTGGAAGGTCTTCACGCCCCGCTCCCATTCGCCGAGTCTGCTGTAAGACTTTCCGATCCAGTACAGCGCTTCCGGTGTCCGCGTGTCCGCGGGATACGCCTTCACCATCTTTTCAAGAATGACCGCGGCCTCGCTCCGCCTGCCCAGATTGAACAGAGCCACACCGGTCCGGAAAAGCGCATCCGGGCGGTTCGGCGTGTTCGGGTCACGGTCCAGAAACTTCGTAAACGTCTCCACCGCTTTATCGTTCTGGCTGCCGCGGAAGAGGTTCCTGCCGCGTTCATACAGCCCTGTCGAAGATATTTCAGGGACATCAACGCCGCCTGCCTTGAACTCCGCAAGCGCTTTTTCAACGTCCCGGTCATTCGAATTGCCGGGATACCTGACCCAGACGTCCTGGTAGGCCAGCACCGCCTGCGTAAGATTTGCTTCCGCGGTCAGCGCGCGGCCAAGTCCCAAACCGGCCGCGGGAGCAAGCTCGGAGCGCGGATAGTCCCGCAGGAACTTTTCGTATGCCTCCCCTGCCCGCGGGTATGCGGAGGACTCGAAAAGCGCCTGCGCGCGCCGGAATGCGGCATCCGCGACAAGAGAGCTCTTCGGATACCGTTCGGCCACCTGCTCGTACAGGGCGGCTGCCTCGGAATGCCTCGCTTTGGTGGAATGATAGTCCGCCAGCAGAAAGACGGCGTAGTCGGCAAGCTCCGGATATTCGGCCTGCACGCGGAGCATGGCGGCAGCGGCCTCGGAAGGCCGATCAAGCAGGATAAGCGCCCGCTCCGTTAGGAACAACGACCGCTTGTACCAGGGCGTATTCGGATACTGTTCGGCCACCTGACGGGAAAGAAAGAGCGTCGCGTCCGCGTTTCCTGATTTATAAGCATCAATGGCGAACGTGAAGGCGCGTTCCGATTCCGTCAGGGGTGGTGAGCTGATTGGAGCATGCTGTTTTGCGGAACGCGGAAGGAGTGGGACAGCATCAGCAATGCCGGGAAAACTTGTCTTCCCGGCGACGCAGGCGGTCAACGTTATAAGTACGAACACCGGCATGATAGAGTGCATACGTGTCATAAATGTTCCGCGCATAAATCCCACGTTTCATCGTACGATGCTCCGTACCGAGACATATAATATAGTTACCCGGTAGTCATGTCAAGAGCAGTTGTTGAACAGGGGAAGGGAACCTTTAGGATTATCCATGAGGCAATAAGCATGGCAGAGCCAGTGATAGCGCTTGTTGACGTGGGCAAGGATTTTGAGAAATGTCTCGCGGTCCTGGTCGTTCTTGAAAACCGCTTTTTTGTCATTGCCGCGGTTGGTGATGTGGTATACCGCGCCGGGGTATTCTATGCGGAGAGGTCTGGCCATGAGGGGAGTTTAGCAGGAGTTTGGGCAAAAGTCCAACAGTATGGACCTGACCCTAAGATGTTCGTGAACAATCAGCCGGATGTCGTCGTTGACGCTCACAGACCAGAAATTCTTATCCCTGGCCTTGTCTAGTTTATGAAAACTCATTCCGGGATTGGCTGGATTGAACTGCAAATCGAAAGCACTCGTTTTAATGGCATCTGCTCGTCGCCGGTTAATTTGGCGAGGCTGTCGGTGAAGGTATCGGCAATGCGGAATTCCATGAGGATGCTATAGCTCCAGAAAGCCCCGACGACTATGATTTCCAGCCGTCACCGGGGATGATTCGATGCATGAACTCATCGAACAGGGGTCAATTATGCCAAGTTTAGCGAGTTTATCAAAATAGCATAAACTTGCTAATTTCATTCAAATTCTTGTTCCCGGTTATTTGGTTTACATTTAGGCCGGTTTATCGTAAAATACCGTATGAAAAAGCAGCCACTCAGCAAGACTAATGCCTACCTGCTTGACCCTGAAAAAAGGAAACGCGCCCTCATGCGTTCAGTACTCTCTTCATCCGCTGTCGAGGGCATCAAACTGACTGTGCAGGATTTGACCGCACTACAGAAAAACTCTCCCCCTAGCGCTACCCCGCGTTCCGGCTCAGCGCAATAATCCTTTTAAAAATCGATTTCATCGGTTTGTAATCACGTCCCGCGCCCGCTCTGACAGCTGTGAAATAGAGTTCCCGCCGTTCTGCTTCCATTTCACCGAAAACCAGCATCGGCAAACCAGCCTGCAAGCCCATGAGTGTTGCCAACAGACGCGCCAGACGACCGTTTCCTTCCCGGAATGGATGGACCAATACCAGTTCGACATGAACCACCGCCAGAGACTCGGCAACTGTATCATCGTCACCGATACAGGGAGAATGACGGGCAAGAATATCTTTTTCGAATTCAAGCATCAGTTGAGGAATGAATGCCGGAGCGGCAAACGGAAATCCGCTTTTGCTCATCATCACCTGCCGGTAGTTGCCGGCCCAGGAATAGATGTCGCCCAACCATTCCCTGTGCATGACGCATATATCTTCAACCGAGAACCGATGCTCTTGATCAAAGCGGTCGAGCATGGCTTCGGTTGCGCGCAACAGTGCCAGGGTTTCAGCGCGCTCCATTGCTGTAACCGAGGTAATTCCGCGCAGGTTCTTAAGAACTTTACCGTTAGAGCCCGGCTCATACGCGTTTTCGCCAAGTCCCGCTGTATCGTAGCGTCCGGTGGTTTTCATAAACAACTTTTTTTTGTTGTGTCGCTCATCACTAAATCCTAAACACCTTCATCACTTCGTCTCCCAAATGGTTGATCACCTTCACAGCGATTCGTCCACTCTTCGGCTTCTCAAACGGGCGTGACGTATCACTGTGCAGCGTGGCCCAGGCTTCCGGGTCGATCTCCGCCTTCAGCGTCGTCTTCAGCGAGCTGTAGGGATCATTGGCGCCGAGGAAGTAGGCGTGGCGGACGAAGAAGCTCTCTTCGTTGTAATCGGTGTCGATGAACCAG
>JANONA010000072.1:0-4971 GCA_031420575.1 Nitrospirota bacterium
GATTTTGAAGAGCGGGACCTTCTGGAGGCGCTTCTCGATTACCAGGGTCGTCAGCGCAGGTTCGGACTGACGCAGGACCAGCTTGTGCGGAAGTAGATGAATTGCCCGGGTTAGTTGTAACTAAGAAGTTAAATTCCACGCAAAACGGCAAAAAAATAAAAAATATAATTTAACCACGGAATACGGCCACGGATTAACACCGATTGAAAGAAAAGGACTTTATCTTAAGTTTTTATCCGTGCTTATCCGTGTGCATCCGTGGTGAATAATATTGGTTTTTGGTTCCGGACTGTCCGGGTTAGGGAGACAATGCATGCTGTATAAACGAGTGATTTCAGGGATATTGTTCCTGCCCGTCTTCTATCTGTTTACCTGGAAACTTCCGCCGGCTTATTTCACGGCCTTCGTGCTGGTTGCCGCGGCCGTGGGACAATATGAGTTTTACCGCATGGCGCGGGCCCGGGGGGCGCATCCCAACCCCGTGCTCGGAATCGCGCTCGGCGCGCTGATCGTTCTGGAATTCCATCGCCCGCTGCTTCCGGCAATGGGGTTGTTCTTTCCCGTTGCGGCCGGCCTGCTGCTGATCATGGCCGCGCGGCTTTTTTCGCCGCGGCCTGTAGACGGCGCGCTCGAGGACGTGGCGTCCACCTTTCTCGGCGCGTTCTATGTGGCCATGCTGTTCGCGTTCCAGGTGGCGATTCATACGGGCGCCGACGGAAAACAGTGGCTTGTATTCCTCTATTTCATCATCTGGGCCTCGGACATCGGCGCCTATTCCATTGGTATCCCTTTCGGGAAACACCGGCTCTTCGAGAAGGTGAGCCCGAAGAAGAGCATTGAAGGATTCATCGGCGCGCTCGTCGCGTCAGCGGCCATGGCGCTCCTGTGTCGGGCCTGGTTCATGTCTCCGATCGGAATGGGCGAGGTTGTCGGGATTGCGCTCGTACTAACGGTTGTGGGGACCATCGGCGACCTCGCGGAGTCGCTCTTGAAACGCGCGGCAGGGGTCAAGGACTCGGGAGGCCTCATCCCCGGTCATGGCGGTATTCTCGACCGCATGGACAGCATGCTGTTCGCGGCGCCGGTGCTGTACTATTATCTGAGAATGAGGTAGCGGGAGGAGTCAGGAGACAGGAGCCAGAATCCAGAAGAACGGCCTGAGACGTCGTTTTTCTTCTGACTCCTGACTTCTGGCTCCTGACTTCTTATGAAAAGAATATCCCTATTAGGTTCCACGGGTTCCATCGGGCAATCGACTCTTTCCGTGGTCGAGAAATTTCCCGACCGCTTCAAGGTTGTCGCACTCGCGGCGGGGAACAACATCGAACTGCTCGAGAAGCAGGTTCGGCGGTTCAGGCCGGCAATCGTGTCCGTGGTGAGCGAGCGTTCAGCCGGGGACTTGAAAAAGCGGTGCGGCGATCTCAGTGTCCGCATCTTCTCCGGTGTCGAGGGCATGATTCAGGCGGCGGCCGCGGATGAGGCGGACATCACGGTCTCGGCGATCGTGGGGACCGCGGGACTCGTGCCGACTCTGGCGGCGATCCGTGCCGGCAAGGACATAGCGCTTGCGAACAAGGAAGTGCTCGTGACCGCGGGCGAGTTAGTCATGGCCGAGTGCCGGGCACGGGGTGTTCGCATCCTGCCGGTGGACAGCGAACACAGCGCCATTTTCCAGTGTCTGCTCGCCGGCGCGAACAAGGACATTAGAAAATTAGTTTTGACCGCGTCCGGCGGCCCGTTCCGTTCCCATTCAAAGAAGGACCTTGCGAAGGTGACGTCGGCGCAGGCGCTCAAACACCCGAACTGGAGCATGGGCAGGAAGATCACGATCGACTCGGCCACGCTCATGAACAAGGGTCTCGAGGTGATCGAGGCGCGGTGGCTCTTCGACATCGCCCCCGATAAGATCAAGGTGCTTGTCCATCCCCAGAGCATTGTCCATTCCATGGTGGAATACCAGGACGGAGCGGTCGTGGCGCAGCTTGGTATGCCGGACATGAAGGGACCGATCGCTTATGCGCTTTCGTATCCCGAGCGGCTTTTGGATGTGTCCCCGGCGCTCGACCTCGCAAAGGTGGGCACGCTCACCTTCGAGGAGCCGGACATGGACCGCTTCCCCTGTCTTGCCTATGCCTTTGACGCCTTGCAAGAGGGAGGCAGCATGCCGGCGGTGCTCTCGGCCGCGAACGAGGTGGCGGTAAAGTATTTTCTGGAAGAGAAGATCGGCTACACCGACATCGCCCGCGTGATCAGATCCACGATGGACGCCCATACCCCGTCGAACATCAAGACCGTGGAAGATGCGCTTAAGGCGGATCTGTGGGCACGGCGGGAAGCGGAGAAGATCATTGCGGAGCGCGGAGTGCGGAGTGCGGAATAACAAGCTTGCCCTCGAACGTTCTAATCGGGGGTCATTCCCGCGAACGCGGGAATCCAGGGTTTTCATCCGTGTCCACTCGGCGTCCATCCGTGTTTATCCGTGGTTAAAATGTGTTGACGTTTAGTTGCTTCTATGTGTGGCGCTTAGAAACGCCTACTTTTTGATTATTATCTATGGTTACAACGGTTCTTAAGGAGACAAAATGACACTAGTTTATTTTTTGATCGTAATCAGCATCCTCGTGTTCGTGCACGAGCTCGGGCACTTTATCATGGCAAAGCGGGCCGGGGTGCGGGTCGAGAAGTTCTCGATCGGCATGGGACCGAAGCTCTTCGGCTTCAAGAAGGGCGATACGGAGTATGTCCTCTCCGCGCTCCCGATCGGCGGTTACGTGAAGATGGCGGGAGAAAACCCGGACGAGGAACCCACCGGCGCGGCGGACGAGTTTCAGTCCAAGACCGTGTGGCAGCGCGTCAAGATCGCCGCCACGGGGCCGCTTACGAACATCGTATTGGCTTTTCTCATTATGCCGTTCGTCTTCATGGTCGGGACCTACACGGCGGGGCCCGCGGCGATAGGAATGATTGAGAAGGGTTCCCCCGCGGAAAAGGCGGGATTTGCCATCGGAGACGTTATCGAAGAGATCAGCGGAAGAAAGATCACGGATTGGGGAAAAGCCGCGATGCTGATTGCCGTCAATCCGGATTCGGACATACGGGTGTTGATCGATCGAAACGGCGAGAAGAAAACACTCACCCTTCGCCCAAAGCTTGACGCCGCACACGGTATTGGGAGCTCCGGCCTCTACCCGGATATCCCCGTTGAAGTCGGCAAACTGAAGCCGGGATATCCCGCGGAGAAGTCGGGCATTAAAATAGACGACAAAATTATTGCGGTTGATGGTAAAACAGTATATTACTGGAACCAGTTCTCCACCATCATAAAAGACAGCCAGGGCGGAAAGCTTACGTTCATGGTTGAACGGGGGGGAAAGCGTTTCCCCATTGCGGTAACCCCCGTCATGGACAATGGACGACACGTCATCGGTGTCGAGCCGATCATGAGAATGGTCTTCAAGCAGTATGGATTTATCGAGTCTCTGAAACTTGGCTTTGATAAAACCATGGATTTCATTGATCTCACGTTTATTACGTTAAAGAAACTCGTGACGTTCGGTCTTTCGATCAAGACGCTCGGCGGACCGGTGATGATCGCGCAGATGTCGGGCCAGGCCGCGGAAGCGGGGCTGTCGTCGTTCCTGACGCTCCTCGCCATGATCAGCATCTCGCTCGGCATCCTGAATCTGCTGCCCATCCCCGTGCTCGATGGCGGCCTGATCCTGTTCCTCGTGATCGAGGCCATACGCAAAAAGCCGTTCAGCAGAAAGGTCATGGAAGTGTCTCAGAGCATCGGCGCGGGACTCCTGATCACGCTGATCGCGGTGGTGTCCTATAACGACGTGGTGAGGATGTTTTTCAGTAAGTAGTATCGTTTTAAAGGATGCGCAATACATCGAATTTAACCGCAGAGACGCGGAGACGCTGAGAAATTCAAATAAAAAAATGAGGATTTTCTCTGCGCCTCTGCGTCTCCGCGGTAGATAGTTTTTTTACGAGGTTATCGTTGCCTCAGGTGAATATGGACAGTTTCATAACCCGCAAGAAGACCCGCGAGATCGCCATCGGTTCCGTCAAGATCGGAGGCGGCGCGCCCGTTGCCGTCCAGTCCATGTGCAACACGGACACCCGGGACGTAGCGAAGACGCTCGATCAGATCAGCCGTCTCGAACAGGCGGGCTGTGAGATCGTGCGGCTTGCTGTCCCGGACGAGGCGGCGGCAAAGGCGCTCGGCGCTATCAGGAAAGGCACAAAAATGCCGCTGATCGCCGATATCCACTTTGACTACCGTCTTGCGCTTGAGGCGGTAAAACAGGGCGTTCACGGGCTCCGGATCAATCCCGGCAACATCGGAGGGAAAGACAAGGTCGCCGAAGTAGTACGGGCGTGCGAAGACAAAGGCATCCCTATTCGCATCGGCGTGAACGCGGGTTCGCTCGAAAAGCATTTGCTCGAAAAGTACCAGCATCCAACACCCGAGGCGATCGTTGAGAGCGCCTTTGGTCACATCCGCATCCTTGAAGACCTGAACTTCACCAATCTCAAAGTTTCGCTCAAGGCGTCCGATGTGATGACGACCGTAGCAGCCTACCGTCTCTTTTCCGAAAAGTCCGACTATCCGTTGCACATCGGCATCTCGGAAGCAGGCACGCTCTTTTCCGGTACGATCAAGTCGAGCGTCGGGCTCGGCATCCTGCTGGCCGAAGGTATCGGCGATACCATGCGTGTTTCCCTCACTGCCGACCCGGTCGAGGAAGTGCGCGTGGCGTATGAGATACTGAAGTCCCTGAAGGTTCGTCAGCGCGGCGTGAACCTCATATCCTGCCCGACGTGCGGCAGGACCGAGATAGACATTATCGGCCTTGCCGAAGAAGTGGAAAAGAGGCTTGCTCATATCAAGGAACCTCTGACCGTGGCCGTGATGGGTTGTGTGGTGAACGGTCCGGGTGAGGCGCGTGAGGCCGATGTGGGCAT
>JANONA010000073.1:0-3874 GCA_031420575.1 Nitrospirota bacterium
TCGCGGATCCTCTTGATGAGCCTTCGTATCTGCCGATCGCTTAACCCAAGCAGATCCCCGGCCTTTACCTGAGCGACCTTCTTCTCCAACGCCTGTTTAATGACATGCAGCCTGCTTAACTCCCTTCTGCTCATTTCGATAATGTCCTTTCTCGCCATTTGCCCTCCTTGTATGTACGAGGGCATTGTAGCCGAAATTAGGACATTTCTATCTTGGCAGAATAGGACATTATCATTTTGGGATTACACGGTATTTTATCGTCATCGGCAGCAGCGGGGATCAGGAGCAGCGAGATCGCCCGCGTGCAGATACGCATGGGCAGGGCAGCCGCCATGGCATGCAGCGTGAAGGTCGCAGCCCCTGCGTGGGCAGCGGTTTCGTTCAAAGTCCCTGAAGAAGGAAAGCACGGGATGGCCCCAAATGGCATCGAGCTGGTCCGTAAAGATGTTGCCGAGCAGAAATTCCGTTTTTCCGAAAAAGAGGTTGCAGGGATAGACCGAGCCATCGGGCATGATCCCGAGCTTGGTCGTGCCGGCCGGACACCGGACCCTTGCCAGCTCCGGGTATGTTGCGCAATCCGGCAAAAATCCCGAGCAGAAGACCGTGCCCACGTTTTGCCGCTTGAACTGGCCCGATGCCGCGGAAAAAAACTCGTCAAAGGGGACGGTGTCCCTGAGCTGGGAACCCTCAAGTGCATCTTTGTACAGCAGGTAAAAGGTCTTCGGCCTCTGTGCGAGGATATCCTGGACCAGATGAACGTCGAGCTTACGCGTGTGGACCATCTTGATGATTGGTCGATGGTCACGCATGAATGTGCGGACCGCGTCGAACGTTGTACGGTCGTTGATCGACATGCCGATCGAAAGGTGGTCAAAATGAGAAAGTAGGTCATGCAACTGCGCGATGTTCGTGCCATTGGAGCTCATGTTCACGCGCAGGCCCCGGCGCCCGGCTTCGCGCAGGAGTTCCGGCATGTCATGGTGAAGCGTGGGTTCGCCGCCCATTAAATCAATTGTGGTTACGGGCCATTCCCGGATCCGGTAGAGCATGGTCCTAAAATCGATGAGCTCTATGTCCTCCATGAACGGCATGGTGTGGTTGAAGCAGAACGAGCAGGACCGGTTGCACCGGAGCAGGGGATAGAGCTGGATGTAGTCGGGGCCGGTTTTCATAGGTTCCCTCACACATATTCACTGCTCAATGACGAAGGCTTTACCCTTCTTCCTTATGAACCCTTCCTTTTCCATTTGAACAAGATTGTCCTTCACCCGCTTCGCGTCCATATCAACCTTCTTCACGATCTGCGCAACGGTGAGTGGCGCTTCAGCCACCAGGACCTTGAGTATTTTGCCTCTTACCTGGCGATTCGAGTTCTCGAACGGTGACTGGCGCGTATAATGCGCACTCCTGCGGTTAGGATTGGCATGCTGGTGCTTCAGCATGGTCCCGTAGTCCATAAGAGCATTGTACCATTTCCGGGGGTCCGCGGGGTCCATGGTCCGCTCGACAAGAGGGATGAGCTCGTCATCATGGATACCCTCCTGGTCCTGAAAGAACTCGTGGATATACACGCGCCGGATGTTCGTGTCCATGAAAACCACGGGCTTGTTGAACGCAAAGGCCATGACCGCGCCCGCGGTGTATTTGCCGATGCCCGGGAGCGTAAGAAGCTGCTCAGGATTGGACGGCAACCTGCCCTTATGCTCTTCCACTACTTTTAGCGCCAATGCTTTCAGCGCAAGGGCCCGGCGATTATAGCCCAGGCCGGACCAGAGGGAAAGAAGCTTCGGAAGCGGGGCTTTTGCCAGCGTGGCAAAAGCCGGGCATGCGGCAAGGAACTCCTTGTACTTCTCGATGACCCGCTCCACCTGCGTCTGCTGAAGCATGATCTCGGAAACCAGTACGCGATAGGGGGTGATGCACGTGCGCCAGGGCAGGTCGCGGCCGTGCGTGTGATAGTGGTCAAGGACCTTTTTCCGGAAGGAGCGGACTGCTGATGCAGTAAGGCGTTTCATGCGCGAACTCTTCATCGGGATAGGGTGAAGCGTATCCACTCGTCCAGAAAGCGGGTTTTTTTCAGCTCTTGCTTTTCGATCCAGCGGGCGTTCTGCGGGTCGTTCAGTTCCACGAACCCAAAGAAATGCGCAAACCTGCTAAGCGATCGAAGCGAGAAGCAGTGTTTCAGTGTGTCTTCACGGGTATCATCGAAAACGTCGGGGACCACGCTGATCACTTTAGGAAAGGCGAAGAGGAAAAGGTCTTCATAGAATGAAGCAGGCCGGAAAGCATCGCCGTACTTCTGCAATAGTAACAGCGTGAACAAAAAGGCATGCTGTATAAAATATATCTCCGGATACCGGTCATTGTAGCCCCAGTTAAACTTCCCGGTGTACGCCTTGAATATTTTGAAAAAGGCTTGTCCGTTCATCCCTTTTTCGACTACAGCCGAACCGTTTTTCGTCAGACGAAAACAGCCTTTCTGCCTGCGGATGAAGCCTGCCATCACCGCAAGTAAGCGAACAGTATGCAGCATCGGGAAGTCTGTTTCCGTCCGAAAAGAGATATACCGACGCCGCTCCAGGTATCCTTGTTCACCATAATACGAAAGCGCCGCGGTTTGCACGAACTTTACCGGCAGGTTGCCTTGGCTGGTCGCCTTGAGCTCTTCCCTGGCCGTTGCGCTCAAAAGAAAGCTGAAGAGGCGGAACAGTGGTGCACCAGGAAATGAATTCAGTTCAAGATTAAAGTCGATCAGGCCCGGCGATTCAAAAGAATGGTAGAGAAAGCGATTCAACTGCTCAGGAGACAGACCGCAAAGCTCGTCAAGCGGAGCCGCATTTCTCGCCGTTATCAAGCGGTCCAGCTCGGCATTGGCCTCTTCGAGAGAAGAGAATTGACGGCCTTGCATGATAGCTCCGATGGCCTGGTTGAAGCTCTTCTCATCCATGCGGCCGCGCGCATTCAAGACATCGCTGCCAAAGCAGCATACCTCATAGGTCCGACCGCTTCCGCAAGGACAAGGCTCCTGTTTACCGGTGGTTGCCATGGTGAATATTTATCCCTTCAGCATCGTGGAGTCGCCACAGTATTGTTGCCCTTCATTCATCATGATTCACGCCTCATGGCAGTAATCCCGGATAATTTCGCTTTTCTGGTGGCGAGGCACAACTACGTTCCATACTCGTGCCGTCGTCGGCCATCATTTTCAACTGGTGACAATTTGTAACGGGTTGCCTTCCTTTTCCAACTGTTCTTTCAATTTGTTGCAGTACTTCCGCGAAGTCTGATATCCAGACTGTTGAATTAAAGACTGAACAATATCCACTAGGCGACATCGTTGCGGTCAAATCTCTTTTAGTGACAACAATGTCATCAAGTGAGATTTGACCCCATCGCATATTGTTCAGATATACAGAATTTGAGTAATCGTGAAACAGACGACCGTTGATTTATTTAGATTTTTTAATTTGCCTATAAATATAGCATATTTTCTGATATACTGTCCGTGCTTCGGAAGAAATCACTCCAGCGGACGGAGTTCCACGCCGCCGCTGAGCTCAAGCGTTAGATGCCAATTTGTGCGTAACTTTATGACAACAAAATACGACAAGAAAATGAACCTGCGAATGTTATATCGATGGCTAATAGTCTCTGGTTTCTCCTTTGTATTGTTACTTTCCGGGTGCGCTGGCACCCCACCCAGACCGACGAACATCGTCCGTAGCGATTACGAACCGGCCAAGCAATATCTTTCCGCCTTGATAAAGCAAGACATGGCAAAACACGACGTCAAGGGACTAAGCATCGCGCTTGTCGACGATCAGAAAGTTGTCTGGGCCGATGGTAGCGGCTATGCCGATGTCGCCAATCAGGT
>JANONA010000074.1:0-6759 GCA_031420575.1 Nitrospirota bacterium
ATGGGCGTCATTAAGCCACATAACTTCCAGGATTCACCGCCGACGCGGAGAAAACCTTTACTCTTGCTTACCACGGAAAAGGCCACGGAATATCACGGAAAAATCAAACGACTTTTCTTATAAATTCAAAAGCATCTCCACAGAAATTAAACAAAAGGCCTACCCTTAATTTGGTTGTCTTGAGATAATTTATCAATTGTGCTTCGTCCTGCCTGGCTATTTTCTTTATCGCCTTGTTTTCAAGAAGGATTTTATTTTCCACTAAGAGATCAGCGCGAAACCTGCGTTCAAAAATAACGTCCTTATAATGGACATCTATCTCCTGTTGCCTTTGATAGACTATCTTCATTGAATTGAGTTCATAACATAAAGCATCTTCATAAACCGATTCCAAATAACCTGGCCCAAGTTCTTTATGTACTTCCCGCCCCGCCCCAATAATTTTATACGTCAGATCTTCATATAACAAGTTACTCATTATCGCATCCGTGATATTCCGTGGCCTTTTCCGTGGTAAATGCCTGATTTTTTGCTTTATCCATCATTGGTTCCCTCAATGTAAATTACCCACAGCATCTTGCCATGAACCATAATTATTTCCCGTTTGTGGAGGACACGAATTTCCCGTCCTGCACCTTGATGATGAAGAGCTTTTTTAGCGCTTCGCCGTTGCCCGGGAACGTGATGGCGCCTGAGACGCCGGGATAGTCTTTCAGGGCGAGCAGACCGTCCCTGATCGCCAGGGGCGTTTCCTTGCGCTCTTTGAGGAGCGAGAGGACCATCATGGCGGCGTCGTAGGCCTGGGCCGCGAGAATGTCCGGCTCTTCCTGGTACGCGGAGCGATAGGCCTCCATGACCGTTCTGATCGCCGGGTCGGAGCTCTCGGGGAAGAACCCGTCTATAAAGACCGCTCCCTCCGCGTGCCGGCCGGCCCGTTCGATCAAATCAGGCGTATGCCAGTTGTTCGACCCGATCATGGCTATCCCCGTGATGTTGTAAAAAGCGAGCTGGGGGATGAGCAGCCCTACCGTATCGGCATGGCCGGGGAGGTACAGGGCGTCGAAGCCCGGCGTATAATCGTTGAAGAGCTTTTTCCTCTCGAGTTCGTCGTCGGGGATGGGTATCTTCCGGGAGCGGAGGTCGATCTCGATGATCTTCCGCACGGAGGGGCCGAAGTCCTTTCCCTCAGGCGGGTAGGCGACGGTTGCGAGGAGCTCGGCTTTCCGTTTCAACTCTCTGGTGAAGAAGCGTGTGAGGTCTTTGCCGTAGGCGTCGTCGGGGTGGAGTATCACGAACTTTTTCAGGTTGAGGCCGAGCGCGAACCGTGAGGCCTCCGCTGCCTGGCTTGAATTCGTGAGGGCGTTCCGGAACAGCCAGGGGCTGATCTTCCCGAGTCCTTCGCCGGAGGCTGCCGGCGTGATCACGGGGACCCGCAGCGTTTCGAGGGAGGGGACGAGCGCTTCCGCTTCTTTTGTCAGCAAAGGGCCGATGGCCGCCACAATGCCTTTTGACACGAGTTCGGCGAGCGCGGCAACCGCTTTTTCCGGCAAGCCCTCGGTGTCCTTCACGAGAAGCTCCACCCGGTTGTCGGGGTTCTGGAGATTGTGCGTATGCAGCGCGAGCTGGATGCCTTTGAGCGCCCGGTCTCCGAAGAAGGCGAGCCGGCCCGATTGGGGCAGGAGCGCCCCCATATAATATCTCGGCGCGGAGAGTTTGGACGCGGCCTCGTTCAGGAGCATTTTCCCCCGCGTTCTCTCGGGGTGCATTGGAAATTTTTCGAGGAAACTCTTACTTGCCGATATGGCTTCCCGGTATTTTCGCTGTTCGATCAAAAGTCCGGCGATCCGCAACTGGGCGATGTCCGAGGGATACCGGGACCCAACGGCGAGGGCGCTGAGTTCCTCTTCCGTCAGGTTCCTGTCAACGAGCTCACGGATCCGGTCCCGGTATCCGGCCTTCTGCTGCTCGTTCTGCGCGGTCTCGGCGAGAGAGGAGAGCTCCTTCACCGCGGGCGGATAGTTCTTTTTTGTCACATATGCCGTCGCGAGCATCTCGGCAATGCGGCTGAGCTGTGACGGATCGGTGATCCTGCTCTTGTCCTCGAGGTTGGCGATGGCGAGATCATATTCCTTGAGCTCAAAGTAGCACAGGCCGAGTTTGTAGCGGGCCTGGAGGATAAGCGAAGAGGCGGGGAATTTCTCGATGATTTCCTTGTAAAAGCTGAGCGCCCGGGGGTAATCGTGCTGCGTCAGGCGCACCTCGCCCAGAAGGTAGAGCGCCCGGTCCCGGTGTTTGCTCGCCGGGAAGCGGTCGAAAAAAACCTCTACCATCTTCGATGACTGGCCGTACTGTTTTTTGGAAAACAGGGAGTCGGCCTGGTCAAGGAGTTCGCGGGCGTCTTTTTCCCACGCCGGCTCCGGCGGCAGTTTGGGCGCGCAACCCGAGGGTATAAGCACGGACAGGCATAGGAGGAGAGGCAGAATGAGCGCTGCGGTGAAGCGAATGCGCCTGAAGGGCATACGTTATTGCCCTTTTTTGGCCGCTGCCTCGGTTCTTGCCGTCTTGTTTTTAGTTCTCAGGGTCTCTTCCTGGCGTTTACGTTTGCGGCGCAGTTCTTTCTGTCTTTCACGCATGGGATGTTTCTCCTTTCAATAAAAATCAGTATCGTAAGCCCGCACACTATAGCGGAGATGAATGCTTTTGTCAAAAAGTTCCAACAGACTATCAGATGACAGATGACAGAGGACAGAAGACAGAATACAGAGGACAGACAAAAGACAACTGCTTTTGATTCAGTCTGACTTCTGTCTTCTGACTCCTGACTCCTGTCTCCTGAATCTACAACTTTTTCTCTTGCTTTCTTCCGGCTGATGGATTAAATTATGCCCTGTTAAAATTGTTTGTCCGTTCTCCGCGTATTCATCATCTCACGTCTTTCTTCTGATGTGGGCGAGTAGCTCAGCTGGGAGAGCACCGCGTTCGCAATGCGGGGGCCGAGGGTTCGATCCCCTTCTCGTCCACCAATTTTTCCCTTTTCAATCAGATTGTCGGTTCCCCTGCCGCAACATACTATACCTTGCAATAACTTCTTGTCTTTGCCATACAGTGATGATATTCTATGCATCAATCAAACGTCTTATGGGGTTCAAGGAGGCTGATTGGTGGCTGATCTTCAATCGTTCAAACAAGATGTTCAGTCCTTAGTCAGGAAGTTCGAGCAGGACAAAAACCACTACCTCCAGAAGGGCTATCCCGAGGCTCAGGTACGGATCGATTTCCTCAATCCCTTCTTCGACGCCCTTGGCTGGGACATCGAGAACAAGGCCCACAAGCCGCCCCACGAACGCGATGTGATCGTCGAGCTTTCCCCGGAAACTTCACTCAGGCCTGATTACAACTTCCGCATAAACGGCAGCACCAAATTCTTTGTTGAGGCCAAAGCCCCGTGGGCGCCGCTCGACGACGTGAATCACATCATGCAGGCCAAGACCTACGCATGGTCAACCAAGGAAGTCTCGTTCGTCATCCTCACCGACTTTGAAGAGTTCAAGCTCTTTGACGCTTCGCTGAAGCCCAATCCAAAATATCCGCAAGAAGGTCTGCTTTACAATTTCAAGTACATTGATTATCCCGCCAATATCGAGAAGCTGTGGGAGCTTTCCAGGGAACGGGTAACACAGGGATCACTTGAAGCGCTGCTTCCGAGGGATCCGAAGAGCAAGCGCTTAAGAATCCCGCCGGACAAGTCATTCCTCGAAGACCTGACCGGGTGGCGCACCGAGCTTGCCAAGGACATCTACAAGCGCAATCACGATATCGACGTTCATGTGCTGAATGATGTAGTTCAGAAGCTGCTCGACCGCATCATCTTCATCCGCATTGCCGAAGACCGGAAGATCAGGCCCGAGCGGGAGCTTTGGGAGATCGTGGCGCAATGGAGGGAAGAGGGCAAGCGCAAGTCCATGATGCCCGCCCTCGTGGACCTCTTCCGCGAGGTTGCGTATTCCGGCGAATTCGGCCGGTGTTTCCGATTGAAACCGGCCACCTATTCCGGTCAATTCGGCCACCCCTCTTGGGCGCGGCCGAACGCTGGGTAAGAACACTATCTCACAGCGCTTTTTGTTTGTCAACGGTTGATCTGATTTTTGACTTGATCTTTCTCAAAGAGTCTCCTTCCAGTTCGATTTTATAAGCGTTATGCACGAGGCGGTCGAGGATGGCGTCGGCGATCGTAGGATCGCCGATGGTTTTGTGCCAGTGCTTCACGGCCAACTGACTGGTTATGAGCGTGGACCTGCGGTCGTAGCGGTCCTCGACGATTTCCAGGAGATTTCGCTGTTGCTCCGCCGTCAACGGCACAAGCCCGAAATCGTCGAGGATCAGAAGGTCGGCCTTGAGCAGCGACTTCATCATTTTCGGATAGCGGCCGTCATGCCGCGCGAGGGAGAGGTCTTCAAGGAGCCGGGGCAGTCTCTGATAGAGGCAGCCGTAGTTGTCGCGGCAGGCTTTGTGCGAGAGGGCGCAGGCAAGATAGCTCTTGCCCGCGCCGGTCGGTCCGGTGATGATCAGATTGAGGCGTTCCGATATCCACTGGTTCGAGGCCAGCGCCATCACGAGGGACTTGTCAAGGCCCCGTTGTTGCCGGAAATCGATGTCCTCGAAGACAGCCGAGAGCCTGAGTTTCGCGGTCTTGAGGCGGGCGGCAAGCCGTTTATTCTCGCGTTCGGTCTGTTCCCGGTCGATCAGGAACCCGAGCCGCTCTTCAAAGCTCAACGTCGTTGCCTCGCGGTTTTCCAGCTGTTCCCGCAGGGCCTTCGCCATGCCGAACAAACGGAGCTGTTCGATTTTGTCGAGTGTGGGGTGCATGAGCATTGTGTGTCCTCCTGTAGTATGGGTTAGAGATAGTAGTCGTTGCCCCGGATGTTGTCGTGCGTGATGATCGGCAGGGCGATCTGAGCTTCCAGCGTCGGCTTCAAGTCCAGGCCGTGTTCGAGGATGGACTTGACGCTCTTGAAGCTCACGCCGCCGATTGTTAGCGCGCGCTTGCAGGCCGCCTCCACGCGCGTTTTGTCATAGCGCCTGGCAAGGGCGATGATGCCCATGCAGGAGAGGAATCCCTGCTGCGGATGCGTGCGCTTCGCCATGATGGCTTCGACCAGGGCCGCCGTCGCCGCTCCGGTTTCGGCCGCCCACCGGATCAGCCGCTCCGGTGTCCAGTCCGCGTAATCCCGGTGTGACTTCGGCATGTGCTCCTTCAGGGTCGTGTACCCGTTCTTAACGCGGGAGCGCATATGCGAGGCGACGCGTTTGCTTTTGTGGAAGCACTCCACGGCGGCGGCCGTGAGCCGTACGTCCAGTTGAACCTTGCGGAGCTGATAGGGAACGCTGTAATAGTGCAGGTCGATATGCGCGTGATAGTTGATTCCCGGTCGGGCCTTGAACCATTCCGCAAATTCATAGGGGGTCGCCGGAAGCAGCCGGAGCGCGGGCTTGTCGATTTCCAGAAAGCTGCTGCTTCTACTGCCGGGGAGCTTTTTGAACGGACGGTTGTTCAGACGCAGAAGCAGTTCCCGGATAGCCACGTTCAGTTCCGCAAGGCTGAAGAAGATGCGGTTTCTGAGCGCCGCCAGAATCCAGCGCTGGACGACCTGTACGCCTGCTTCCACCTTTGCTTTATCCTTGGGCTTTTTGACTCGGGCGGGAATGACTGCGACGCCATAGTGAGCGGCCATATCCTGATACGTGGGATTGAGGTCTGGCTCGTAGCGGCAGGCCTTGGTAACGCCGGACTTGAGATTGTCGGGCACCAGGAGTTCGGGCACGCCGCCGAAGAACGCGAACGCGCGGATATGAGCGCCGATCCAGTCGGGCAGGCTCTGTGTATACGTCGCTTCGGCATAGGTGTAGTTGCTGGCCCCCAGGACCGCCGTGAACACCTGGCAGGCAAGCACCTCGCCGGTTGTCCGGTCGATGACCGGCACGGTCTGACCGCAGTAGTCGATGAAGACTTTCTCTCCGGCCCGGTGTACCTGGCGCATGGCAATATCGAACTTCCCGGCATACGTTCGGTAAAGCTCGCAGAACTGGCTGTACTGATATCCATCGGGATTGGACTCCCGATACTCCTGCCAAAGGAGGGTAAGCGTCACGTTCTTTTTGCCGAGTTCCCGATGAACGGTGTGCCAGTCGGGGTGGGTCCGGGACTGTAACTCCGGCGTGATACTGGGCGGGTAGAGTCGGCTTTCCAGGGCGGTGTCGTCGAGGTCTTCCGGCAGCGGCCAAGACAGCCCGGCGACTACGGCCCTGCCGATGTATTCTTCAACGGTGCTTCGGGCGATGGAACAGCTTTTGGCGATGGCGCGGTTGCTCGATCCGCAGGACCATTTGAGGCGGAGCACTTCCTTGATCTTTCGCATGGGCAATCTCTCTCTCGGCATCCTGTCTCCCTTTTTAAGGCATGATTTAAGGTTGACAGGATACACTATCGGGGGATATTTACCCAGCGCAGGGAGCGCCTCAGAGGGTGGCCGAATTGGATCGGAATGGGTGGCCGAAATCAATCGGAATCAGTGGCCGATTTGAATCGGAAATGGTGGCCGAATTCGAGCGGAATACACAGTCCTTATCGGGTTCTATCAAGGGTATGCCTTTGAGCGCCTCCTGAATGACAAATGGCGATTCATTTTCGTCATCCAGAAAAAGCAGCTCAATAGCCCTGTCACTGCTCATCAATATCCTGTCAATGGCTTCTATTCGCGC
>JANONA010000075.1:0-6808 GCA_031420575.1 Nitrospirota bacterium
CAAGAACCATACGAGTATCGCGGACGTGCTTGGTCTGGTTGCCGATGTGCGCACAACGAGCAAGATACCGCTCATCCTCATGACCTATTACAACCTGATCTTCCACTACGGCGAGGAGCGCTTTGTTCACGACGCGGTTGCAGCGGGGCTCGATGGGATGATCCTGCCGGATCTCCCTCCCGAGGAGGCGGGGACGCTCATTCCGCTGGCGAAGAAAGCCGGGCTTGACACCATCTTCCTTCTTGCTCCCACCAGCACCGATGACCGGATCAAACTTGTTTCGAAGGTCTCGCAGGGCTTTGTTTATTATGTGTCGCTCACCGGGGTGACCGGGGCGCGCGCCGGTGTGCAGAGCTCGGTCAAGGACGCTCTCGTCAGGATCAAGCAGGCAACGGACAAACCCGTTGCCGTGGGGTTCGGCATTTCCACGCCTGACCAGGCGGCGCAGGTGGCGCACTGGGGCGCGGACGGCGTGATCGTGGGCAGCGCGCTCGTGAAGGTGATCGAAGAGAACATCGGTAATCCCGAGCTTGTACAGCATGCGGCGGCTTTTGTAAAAGCGTTGAAACAGGGGGTGCTTGCGGGACATGGCGAACAATAAGGCGAAACCGAAAGGTCGTCCAAAGAAGACCGGCGCGGGTCAGGCAGGAAAAAAGACAGCCCCGCGAACCGCGGCCCGGGGCGCGGTCAAAGGGCTCGAGGCTTTGCGCAGCGAGCTCAACGTGCTTAAGAAAATGGCGCTGCTCCAGAAGGTCAAGCAGAAGATCCTGAGCCATAAGATGATCGGTCCTGCCGACGTAAACCTCTTGCTCGCCGATTACCTTAAGGTCATCCTCAACCTGACCGGTACCGCGGCGGGTTCCATTCTTCTCCATGAAAACGACAGCCTCGTGTTCCGCGCAAGCGCCGGTCCTGGTTCCCAAAAACTCGCGGGCAGGCATTTGCCCATTGACGAGGGGATCGCGGGATGGGTGTTTCAGACCGGCAAAACCTATCTGAGCGCGGACGTGTCCCGCGATACGCGCTGGAGCAGCAGGATCAGCGCCGAACTCCGCTTCCCGACACAGAACCTCATGGCCGCGCCCCTTAAGACCGCCGACAAAGTGATCGGCGTGATCGAGGTCATTAACAAAAAAGGCAGGAGGCTTTTCCGCAAAGAAGATAAAGAGATGCTCGAGATGCTTGCAGGCAGGCTTGCGCTCGACGTGGCCTATGCCGCGCTCCTCTCGGAAAGCCTGCATGTGGCCCGTCGCCGGGCAACGCAGATGGAGCTCGCCATGGTACTGAACTCCACACTGAACCAGCGGGAGGTGCGCCGGCGCGCCATCGAGGCGGCGGCAAGCCTTCTGGACGCGGAAGTGGGATCGCTGCTCCTGGTGGATGAGAAGACGAAGGACCTCTTCTTCGAGGTGGCGCTTGGCGAGAAAGAGGAGCAAGTCAAGCAAATGCGCCTCAAAATGGGCGAGGGTATTGCCGGGTGGGTGGCGGCGAATGACCAGCCCGCGCTCATCAACGACGTGCAGAACGATCCCCGCTATTTCCGCCGCGCCCGGACGATAACCGACTTTGTTACGCGGAACATGGTGTGTGTGCCGGTGCGTTCGAAGGGAATGGTCATCGGTGTGCTGCAGGCCATCAATAAGAAAGGCGGAGGGGCCTTCACCGAGGAAGATGTCGGGAACTGCTGGACGCTCTCGAACCAGGTGGCCATGTCGCTGGAAAATGCGCACTTGTATGCGGAACTCAAAGAGACGTTCCTGAACACGGCGGAGGCGCTGGCCGCCGCGGTTGAGAAGCGGGACCCCTACACCGGTGGGCACATCAAACGTGTGGTCGTGTACAGCATGGCTATCGCGCGGCATCTGTCCGTACCCCTGACCGACATGGAGGACCTGCGGCTGGCCGCAGTGCTGCATGATATCGGTAAGATCGGCATCAAGGACAGCGTGCTTTTGAAGCAGTCGCGGTTGGACCACGACGAGATCGCCCACATGCGCGAGCACCCGCTCGTGGGAGAGGACATCCTGGAACATATCGAACAGATGAAAAAAGTCAGGAAGAGTATGCGCGCCCATCACGAGAAATGGGACGGCACGGGATATCCTGACGGCCTGAAGGGCGACGACATCCCTGTCCATGCGAGGATCATTGCTGTCGCGGATACGTTTGACGCCATCACGACTGACCGACCGTACCGCAAAGCAGCGGATTGGAAGGCCGCCGTGGAAGAGATCAAAAGATGTTCCGGCAGGGATTACGATCCCGTGCTCGTGGAAGCGTTCATCGGAGCCTGTGAGTCCGGTGACATTACTATAATTCAGTAGGAAGTAAACAGTAGACAGTAGACAGGAAACAGGAAACAGATGTTTACCCTCCCGTCTACCGTTTGCTATCTACTGTCTACTTTTTACGAAGAGGGGAGCAATTCATGGGTGACGTTCAGGTGCAGTTGTATACACGATTTGGAAAAAAGATCCCCGCGGGCACCGTGCTTTTTCAGGAGGGCGACAAGGGCGAAGAGATGTTCATCCTCCAGTCCGGGAAGGTGAAGATCAGCAAGCTGATTCGGGGGGTGGAGAAGACCCTCGCCACGCTCGAAAAAGGCGAATTTTTCGGGGAGATGGCCATCTTGAACGACAAGCCCCGCTCGGCAACGGCCGAGACGATCGAAGAGTGCGAGATGCTGGTGATCGACCGGAAGACCTTTGATACGCTGCTTCGCGGCAACGTGGAGATCGCGATCCGCTTTATCAAGCGGCTTGCCGACCGGTTGCGGGAGGCGAATGATCAGATGGAAGCCCTGATGATCAAGGACAACACCAGCCGCCTCGTCAGCATCCTCGCCAAGCAGGTAAAAGAGCGGAAAAAGAACGGCGACTTCTTTGTCACCATAGATGACCTCGCCGGTCTCGCCGGTATTGAGACCTCCCAGGTGAAGATGATCCTTGAGAAATTGGCAAGCGTCAGGATCGTGGAGCTTTCCAACGAGAAAGTGCATATCACGAGTCAGGACCAGGCCGACCGGCTCCTGCGGTATCTTGAGATGCGGGAGATATTCGGAGAGATGGGGTAGGGTAAAGTTCAGAGTTCAGAGTTCGGAGTTCAGAGTTCAGAGTTCGGAGTTCAGAGTTCAGAGTACAGGGTACAGGGTACAGAGTATCGAGCACCGAGGAAAAACATGAGGTTGATATGACACGGCGGACCGGTAAAAAAGCGGGCATGATCATCGCGCTCATTGTGGCGCTGTTGCTGTCGATCATGCATCTGGGTAATGTCAAACTCTTTGAAGTGCTGGAAGAAAAGACCCTGGACATGCGGTTTGCGATGCGGGGAGGGATCTCCCCGGGTCCCGAGACCGTGATCGCGGCCATCGACGAGAAGAGCATCAACAAGCTCGGTCGGTTCCCCTGGCCCCGCTCCACCTGGGGACGCGTGGTTGACCGGCTCACGGAAGACGGCGCAAAGGTCGTTGTGTTCGACGTGTTCTTTACGGAGCCCGAGAACGCGGAGTCCGACGACCTGTTCCAGCAGGCGATCCGGCGAAGCGGCCGCGTGATTCTGCCCATCGTGTTCGATTTTTCCGAGACGGGGTACAAGGAGTCGGGGTTCATTGACAAGAAACTTGACGTCATGACGCCTTCGGCCTATGCCATACTCAAGCGCGCCGATGACTTCTCGGCGCCGTTCCACGCGAAGATGGCGCTGCCTCCGTTGCACCAGTTCTCATCGGCCGCTCATTCGCTGGCGCACATTAACATGATGTCCGATGGGGACGGCACGCTCCGGTGGGAGATGCTTGCGATCGACTACCAGGGCGACTATTATCCGCCCATCGGCCTGCAGGCCGCGCGGCTGTACCGGAACGTTCCCCCGGACAAAATGGTCCTCGACTTTGCCGGCGCCGTCGAGCTCGGGAACCTGGCGATCCCCACGGATGCCTACGGCCGAATGCTGATCAACTACCGGGGACCGAATGGGACCTTTCCCCTGTATTCCCTCTCCGATATCCTGGACCGGTCCCTGCCCGCGGGGACGTTCAAGGACAAGATCGTGCTCATCGGCGCGACGGCTATCGGGATCTACGACCTGCGCGTAACGCCGTTTTCCACGAACATGCCGGGGATCGAGAAGCACGCGAGCGTGGTCGACAACATCCTGCGCGGCGATTTCATCTATCGCACGGAAACGAGCGTCCTGCCTCTGATCTTTCTCTTCGCAATCGTACTCGGCATAACCATCCCCCGGCTCGGCGCCAAGGCAGGCGCGGCGCTGTTTGTAGTCCTCTTTGCTGGCTACCTGAGCGCTGTGTATTACCTCTTCGCGGCCAAAGGGATCTGGTTCAACCTCGTTTACCCCGCGTCCGCGCTTTTCTTCGGCTACACCAGCCAGACCGCCTACCGCTTCCTCACGGAAGAACGCCGCGCCCGGGATATCCGCAAAATGTTCTCGAGCTACGTGTCGAAGCGGATCGTGGATGAACTCATCCGGGACCCGAGCAAGGCCAAGCTCGGCGGCGAGCGCAAGGAGATCACGGTCCTTTTCTCCGACATCCGGGGATTCACCTCTTTTTCCGAAAAGCACCAGCCTGAGGAAGTGGTGTCTCTGCTGAACGAGTACCTGGGCGCGATGACGAACGTCGTGTTTGAGCACGAAGGCACATTAGACAAGTTTGTTGGCGACGCCATTATGGCCCTATGGGGAGCGCCGGTGGGACAGCCGGACCATGCCGAGCGCGCATGCAGGTGCGCCCTGGACATGATCAAAAAACTCAAAGAACTCCAGGAGAAGTGGACAGCCGAGGGCAAGTATGCCATCGACATCGGGATCGGGATCAACACCGGCGACATGGTGGTCGGGAACATGGGGGCCGAGGGCAAGAAGATGGACTATACCGTGATCGGAGACAATGTGAACCTCGGCGCGCGCTTGGAGGGCTTGACAAGACAGTATAATAATCATATCATCATATCGGAATTCACCTATGAAAAGGTCAAACAGGTCGTTCAGGTGAACGAGCTCGGTTCCGTGACCGTCAAGGGCAAGCAGAAACCCGTGGTGATCTATGACCTGGTGGGAGTAAAGGGATAAATGCTAAATCCGAATATCTGAATTCTAAGTAAATTCAAATGTTCAAATAGCGACGGTCTCGTAAAAAGTCGAAAAATGCACGATTTGTCATTTCGAACGAAGTGAGAAATCCCGGTTTTTCAATCAGTTGAAAGACCTCTCTCTTCGTTCGAGGTGACACGTTCGGACTTTTTACGAGTTTATCAATAGTGAAGCAATTTAGATTTTGAGTTTCTGTATTATTTAGAATTTAGGATTTCGATATTATAACTTGCCGTGTAGAGGAGGGTACATGAAAGTAAAAATACTGGGGTGCTCAGGATCCGAAGGCATCGGACACAAACCGCCGGGTTTTCTTGTGAACGATGTTATGATGCTGGACGCGGGGACCATTACGGCGGCGCTCAGCATTGAGGCGCAGAGCAAGATCACTGATGTTTTGATCAGCCATACCCATCTCGACCATATCAAGTCGCTCCTGTTCCTGGCCGACAACGTCATCGGCCGCATCAAGAAGCCGATCAACATCCGGGCGATCCCCGCGGTGCTCGACGCGATCAGGAAGCACCTGATGAACGACATTATCTGGCCGGACTTCACCAGGATACCGACCGCCGAAAATCCGGTGTTGACCTATGCGCCGATGCCGATCGGAAAGTACGTGAGCATCGCCGGTTTGAAGGTGAAGGCGATTCCCATGAACCATCCGGTGCCTGCCGTGGGGTTCATAGTGAGTGACGCGAAGTCCTCCATCCTCTACAGCGCCGATACCGGTCCGAACGAGGGTCTGTGGAAGGAGGCAGCGAAAGCAAGGAACCTCAGCGCGATCATTGTTGACACGTCGTTCCCGAACAGCATGGATTTCGTTGCCGGTCTGAGCGGTCACTTCACGCCGGCTCAACTGCATCAGGATCTCACAAAGTCGCGGGTCGGATATGACGTGCCGATCTATGTTTATCACATCAAGCCGGTCCATAAAAAGAAGGTGATCAGCGAATTGAAGGCCCTGGGCCGGAAGAACGTGAAGGTCCTGCGGGAAGGGAAGACATATCACTTTTAAGGCAAATCCGAAATACGAAGCGCGAAATACTAAATAAATTCAAAAAATGCAAATACTTAAAACATTTTGAGATATTGGTAGTTTGATATTGTTTGGAATTTAGAAATTCGAATTTAGTATTTGCAGGAGAATAATGGCGTGGTTTAAAAAAGAACGACCCGGGAGCGTTGCGCCTGAGGCGCCGCCCAAGAAGGTCAATATCCCCGAGGGGCTCTGGGTCAAGTGCGACAACTGCAAGGAGATCATCTACCGCAAAGAGGTGGAGAGGAACTTCAAGGTCTGCCCCAAGTGCGACTACCACTTCCGCATCTCGGCGTCGGAGCGCCTCTCGTACCTGGTGGACGCGGGAAGCTTCCTTGAAGTGGAGGACGGCCTTTCACCCAGGGATTTTCTCTCCTTTAAGGACTATAAGGACAAGCTGAAGAGCAGTCGCAAAAAGACGGGGCTCAAGGACGCGATCATCTCCGGCGAGGCCAGGATCAACGGCAGGCCGGTGTCGGTTGTTGTCATGGATTTCAACTTCATGGGCGGCAGCATGGGCTCGGTGGTGGGCGAGAAGATCACGCGGGCCATGGAGCGGGCCATCGAGAAGCGGACGCCCTTCGTATCCGTTGCATCGTCCGGCGGCGCGCGGATGCAGGAGGGGATCCTTTCGCTCATGCAGATGGCCAAGACCTCCGC
>JANONA010000076.1:0-11224 GCA_031420575.1 Nitrospirota bacterium
CCCACTCGATCTCCCGCGAATCGAACACCGGCCCCTCTTTGCACACCCGTTTGTACCCTCCGGCCTTCACGGCAACCGAACATCCCATACACGCGCCAAAACCGCAGGCCATCCGCTCCTCCATGGTAACATAGCAGGTAATGGAGGAATCGGCGGCGATCTTGCTCACTGCGGCGAGCATGGGACGGGGACCGCAAGCGTATATAACCGTTTTTGCATCTTTTTTAAGATTTCCTATATACGCTTCAAGATCAACGGTCACTAATCCTCTTTTCCCCTGGCTCCCGTCCTCGGTTGCGATATGCATCTTTTCGGCCTTCTCTCTGAATCTTTTTACAACACCCGCGGGCGGCATGGACGCCATGTTTCTGGAACCTATGAAGACGCGCTGCCGCGACCTTGCCCTTTCCGATAAAAAAAGCAGTGGCGGAAATCCGCTGCCTCCGATCACCAGTATCGGTATCCCGCCCTTATCAGGAAGCAAAAAACCGTTGCCGAGCGGGCCGTGCATGAGAAGCGCGCGTCCGGGCTCCATCCGTGTGAGCAGCCTCGTGCCTCTGCCCGCAACGCGGTAATAAATTTCCACGGAGGTTTTCGCAATGACGGATGAAATGCCGAGGGGACGCGCAAGGAGCGGGTCCAGGTTCTCCGACACCCGGAGCATCACAAACTGGCCCGGCAGCGTCGTTTTTGCCGCATCCGGGGCCTTGAGCACGAGCCGGTAGTATCCCTTCCCGGCGGGCCTGTGATAAACAATCTCCGCTGCGTGCAGTTTATTCAAGGGTAATCTCAATCTCCCGGATCTCATATTCCACGGTCTTTACCGGCGTCTTGATCGTGACCACGTCGCCCACCTTGTGGCTGATGAGCGCCTTGCCCACGGGCGACTGCACGGATATCTTTCCTTTTTTGAAATCCGCCTCTTCCTGCCCCACAAGCGTATACTTTTTGATATCGCCGGAGTCGGTGTCGGCAAGCGTCACCGTGGCGCCGAAGACCACCTTCTCGTTCGTCAGCTTTGAAACGTCAATGATCTGGGCATCGGCAAGCTTGTGCTGGAGTTCGCGTTTTTTGGCGTCGAGGTGGCCCTGCCGTTCCTTGGCCGCATGGTATTCGGCGTTCTCAGACAGGTCCCCATGGGCGCGCGCTTCCTCGATGTCCTTGATATTCCTGGGCCGTTCTACCTTGATAATGCGGTCGAGCTCCTGCTTGAGCTTATCGTACCCCGCCTGGGTCATCGGAATCTTCTGCGTCATGATGAATGATACTCCTGTAAGGACTTCACCTGTAAAAGATTTTTCTTGATCGCCGCGATGCCGCGCACCGCTGCCCTGGCCGCCGATAACGTCGTGAAATAGGGCACCCCTTTCATCAGCGTAGTGCGTCTGATGGAATAGGAATCCTTCTGCGCCTGGGCGCCGGAGACCGTGTTAATCACCAAATCAACCCGCATATCGGTTATCCGGTCAACAATGTGCGGCTGCCCCTCGGCCACCTTGTTCACCGTCTCGACGGTAATACCCCGCTTCCGCAGATAGTCAGCGGTGCCTCTTGTCGCGACAATGGAGAATCCCGCTTTTTCCAGACCCTGCGCTACTTCAAGCAATCCCGCTTTGTCCTTATCCTTCACGCTCAGGAACACCCGGCCCGACACGGGCATCGGGTTGCCGGCAGCTATCTGGGACTTGGCAAAAGCCATGCCGAAGTCTGCGTCAATACCCATGACCTCGCCCGTTGATTTCATTTCCGGGCCAAGCAGCGTGTCCACGCCCGGGAACTTGGCAAAGGGAAAGACCGCTTCCTTGACCGAAACGTGTTTGATCTTCACCTCTTTGGTGAACCCGAGCTCGGCGAGAGTCTTGCCCGCCATGAGCCGGGCGGCAAGCTTGGCAAGCGGCACGCCGATTGCCTTGCTCACGAACGGGACGGTCCGCGACGCCCGGGGATTCACCTCGAGCACATAGACCTTCCCCTCTTTCACCGCAAACTGAATATTCATGAGCCCGACCACCCCGAGTTCAAGCGCAAGCGCCCGGGTCTGGCAATCGATCTCACGGATGATATCCGGAGGAAGCGAGAACGGCGGAAGCGAGCACGCGGAGTCGCCGGAGTGTACGCCCGCCTCCTCGATGTGCTCCATGAGGCCCGCGACGACCACGGTCTTCCCGTCCGAGATCGCGTCCACGTCGATCTCGATGGCGTCTTCCAGATATTTGTCAACGAGCACCGGACGGTCCGGCGAGGCCTTCACGGCGCGGGACATGTAATTTCTGATGCCCTCCTCATCGTAGGCGATTTCCATGGCCCTGCCGCCGAGCACGTAGGACGGCCGCACCATCACCGGGTAGCCAATGCGGTTCGCGGCATCCACCGCCTCGTCGCAGGACACGGCCGTACCGCTCTCCGCCTGCAAAAGACCGAGTTTTTCAAGCAATTCCTTGAACCGCTTCCGATCCTCCGCCCGGTCGATGCTGTCCGGGGAGGTGCCGAGAATGCGCACACCCTCTTTCTCGAGCGGCGCCGCGAGCTTGAGCGGTGTCTGGCCTCCGAACTGCACGATCACCCCGAGGGGTTTCTCCCGATCTATAATATGTAAAACATCTTCAAGTGTCAAGGGTTCAAAATACAAACGGTCCGCGGTATCGTAGTCCGTGCTCACAGTCTCCGGGTTGCAGTTCACCATGATGGTCTCAAACCCGTCCTCCTTAAGCGCGAAGGCCGCATGCACACAGCAATAGTCAAATTCAATGCCCTGCCCGATCCTGTTCGGCCCGCCGCCGAGGATCACGATCTTCCTGCGATCAGTCGGATTCGCCTCGCACTCCGCGCCGCCTGCGGCGGAATTCAATATTTCAGATTCAACATTCAACGCATTTTGAATCTTGAATTTTGAATCTTGAATTTTGTAAAATGGCTTCTCATACGTCGAATACAGGTACGGGGTCTTGGCCTCAAACTCCGCCGCGCAGGTGTCAACGGTCTTGAACACCGGGATGATCCCGAGCTCCCTGCGTACCTTTCGCACGGTGTCTTCGGAGGCCGTGAGCAGTCTGGCAAGCCTGCGGTCCGAAAACCCGTACTCTTTTGCCCGCCTGAGCGGATGATCGAGTGAGGGTGTTTTGTCAGTCAGGACACGTGAGCCTAATTCTTTGAGTTCCTTTTCCCTGTCAATGATCTGCTTGATCTGATGCAGGAACCACGGGTCTATCTTCGAGAGATTAAATACGTCATTGACGGTCATCCCGGCGCGGAACCCGTCCGCCACGTACCACAACCGCTCCCAGTTCGGAACGCTGATCTTCCGCCGGATGTCCTCCGCGTCCGCGTCCCGGTCGCGGAGGGACTCCAGACCGTACCGGTCTATCTCCAATGAGCGGAGCGCCTTTTGGAAGGATTCTTTGAAGGTCCTGCCGATGGCCATGGCCTCGCCCACGGATTTCATCTGCGTCGTGAGCGTGGCGTCCGCCTGGGGGAACTTCTCGAAAGCGAAGCGCGGGAACTTCACAACCACGTAGTCGATGGTCGGCTCGAAAGACGCCGGCGTGGCCCTGGTGATGTCGTTCGTGAGCTCGTCGAGGGTGTACCCTACAGCGAGCTTGGCCGCGATCTTGGCAATGGCGAAACCCGTTGCCTTGGAAGCGAGCGCCGAGCTGCGCGACACGCGCGGATTCATCTCGATTACGACCATCCTGCCGTTCTCGGGGTTGACGCCGAACTGGATGTTCGACCCGCCCGTGTCCACGCCGATCTCGCGGATGATCTTAAGCGATGCGTCGCGCATGATCTGGTATTCCTTGTCCGTCAGCGTCTGCGCGGGCGCCACGGTGATGCTGTCGCCGGTATGGATGCCCATGGGGTCCAGGTTCTCGATGGAGCAGACGATCACCACGTTGTCCTTCGTGTCGCGCATCACCTCGAGTTCGAACTCCTTCCAGCCGATTACCGATTCCTCGACCAGCACCTGTTTAATGGGGCTCGCTTCGAGGCCGCGCGTGATCAGGTCGGTGAATTCCTCGCGGTTGTAAGCGATACCGCCGCCGGTGCCGCCAAGCGTGAACGCCGGCCGCAGAATCGCGGGGAAACCGACTTTTTCAAGGAGCTCATAGGCTTGCTCCTTGCTCGTGGCGAATCCGCCCATGGGCGTTTCGAGACCGATCTTCTCCATCGCCTTTTTAAACAGCTCGCGGTCTTCCGCCTTCCTGATGGCCGGAAGCCTGGCGCCGATGAGTTCGACGCCGTATTTTTCGAGCACGCCTGATTCGGCGAGCGCCACGGCAATGTTCAGCGCGGTCTGTCCGCCCATGGTGGGCAGCAGCGCATCAGGCCGCTCGCGCTCGATGATCTTCTCGACCACCGCGGGCGTGATGGGCTCGATATAGGTGCGGTGCGCCATCTCCGGGTCCGTCATGATCGTCGCCGGGTTTGAATTGATGAGCACGATCTCGTAGCCTTCTTCCCTGAGCGCCTTGCAGGCCTGCACGCCCGAGTAGTCGAACTCACAAGCCTGACCGATCACGATCGGTCCCGCGCCGATGATGAGAATCTTTTTAAGGTCTGTCCGTTTCGGCATGTATTCCCTACCTCTACTTTGAACTTTGTACTTTGAACCTTGAACTCTGAACTTTGAACTCCGAACTGTTACTCAATTTCCTGCACCCACCCGTTCTCCAACCCGTACTTCCGCATGATCCGGTATGCTTCTTCATACTCCTCAACCGTGATTCTGCGGTTGATCTCCTTGAACTCCTTCGCACGATACGCGGGAAAGTACTGGGACATGAGGCTGATATACACGTCCTTTGAAATTTCCTTTGCGAGGAATTTCATGATGCCCTCGGTCCCGGAGATCCCTCCCGGCAGTATGAGGTGGCGGATGATCAGACCCCGCTTCGCGAGCCCATCATCATCCAGCACAAGGTTCCCCACCTGACGGTACATCTCTTTGATCGCCGCCTGGTTGATCTCGACGTAATGCGGGGCAGCGGAGTACTTCATTGCCGGGGCATTGTCCGAGTACCGCATGTCCGGCAGATAGATGTCCACGATTCCGTCGAGGAGCCGGAGCGCTTCGACGGACTCATACCCGCTCGAATTCCAGACAATCGGGAGGTTGAAGCCCCGCTCTTTTGCAAGAGCGAGGGACTTCAGAATCTGCGGCATAAAGTGCGTGGGCGTCACTAAGTTCAGGTTATGGCACCCCGCGTCTTGTAACGACATCATCTGGCAGGCAAGTTCCCCTGGTGTGCGCTCAACGCCGTTTCCCATCTGGCTGATGGGATAATTCTGGCAGTACACGCACCGCTGGCTGCAGTTTGTGAAGAAGATCGTGCCGGAGCCCTTCGTGCCTGAGAGCGGCGGCTCCTCGCCATGATGAGGACTTGCGCTTGATACGACCGGATTCAGCCCCGACCTGCAGAACCCCATCTTGTCGTTCTTCAGCCGGTTCACCCCGCACTCACGCGGGCAGACCCGGCAATGTTCGAGGAGCTTGTAAGCCGATTCAATGCGTTCGTTTAATTCAAGCTGAGAGAGCACGGAAATCATCCGTAAATCCAAATGTCAAAATCCAAAGTTCAAAACAAACTGCAATACCAAGGTTCCAATGTCGTAAAATTTGAGTTTGACATTCATTTGAACTTTGAGCTTTGACGTTAATTCCTTTTAAATGCTTCCATCATATCCACAAACCGTTGAAACAGATACCTGCTGTCGTGAGGCCCGGGAGACGCTTCCGGATGATACTGCACCGAGAATGCCGGCAGGGTCTTATGCCGGATCCCCTCGCAGGTCTTGTCGTTCAGGTTCATGTGGGTCATCACGACCTGGTCCTTCACGGTTTCCATGTCCACGGCAAAGCCGTGATTCTCCGCCGCGATCTCGACCTTGCGCGTGGAAAGGTCCATGATCGGCTGGTTACCGCCATGATGGCCGAACTTGAGCTTGTACGTCCTCCCACCGAGAGCAAGTCCGAACAACTGCTGTCCGAGGCAGATGCCGAAGAGAGGCTTTTTGCCCAGTATCTTTTTGATGTTCTCGACGGCATAGGTGACCGGCTCCGGGTCTCCAGGCCCATTGGAAAGGAATACACCATCGGGATTCATGGCAAGCACCTCTTCAGCAGGCATCGTTGCCGGAACAACCGTCACATCGCATCCCGCGCTCGTGAGGAGCCGCAGGATATTTCGCTTGATGCCGTAATCATAGGCCGCCACATGATATCGTGAAGATGACTTTTTAGCATAGCCGGCCGTGAGGTCCCAGTCGCCTTCATCCCAGGTATATGCCGCTGTGCACGTGACTTTTTTCACCAGATCAAGGCCGCTCATTTTGGGAAGCGCCTTTGCTCGCGCAACAACTCCTTCGGGATTCATGTCGTTCGTCGTGATGATTCCCGGTTGCGCGCCGAAATCGCGGAGGTGGCGGGTCAGCGCGCGGGTATCGATCCCCTGAATCCCAACGATGTTATTTTCCCCAAGATACTCCTGGAGCGACTTCGTGGCCCGCCAGTTGCTCGGGAAATCAAGGTACTCCTTCACGATGAAGCCTTCGACATAGGGCTTCAGGGACTCCACATCTTCGTCATTCACGCCGTAGTTGCCGATCTGCGGGTAGGTCATGGTGACGATCTGACCGGTGTACGACGGATCGGTCAGAATTTCCTGATACCCGGTCATGCTCGTGTTGAACACAATCTCACCGGAGGTCTCGCCTTCCGCCCCGAAAGAGTGTCCTTCGAACACCATGCCGTCAGCCAATGCAAGAATCGCTTTTTTCATACTCTTATTACCGTCCTTTGATCACTCCGCACTCCGCCTGCGCCCAGCGTTTACGAGCCTGCACCCGACGTTTATGAGTGCGATGCGCGAATGCGGGGTGTGCCTGGCGCGAGTGCAGGGTGCACTCAGAACTATAATCTCCCTCCCACAATCGTCAGCGCTGCCCTTCCCTTGAGCTTCCATCCATTGAACGGCGTGTTTCTTGATTTTGACTTGAACCGCGACGAATCAACGGTCCATGCAGCGCCTGGATCAATGATGGTGATATCCGCATCGGACCCCGCGGCGAGAGCGCCCTTGTCGATCTTGAGAATCGCAGCCGGATTAACACTGAGTTTCCGGATCGCTTCGGAAAGCGAAAGAACGTTTTCATCCACCAACTTCAGGGTAAGGCCAAGCGAGGTCTCAAGCCCCACGATCCCGAAAGGCGCGTAATCGAACTCGCCTGCTTTTTCGTCCATGCCATGGGGGGCATGGTCCGTCGCGATCGCATCGATCGTGCCGTCCTTCAGCCCCTGTTTGATCGCCGCAACATCCTCCGCGGTCCGGAGCGGCGGGTTCATCTTCGCCATGGTATTGTAACCCCGCGCCGCCTCGTCGGTCAAAGTAAAGTAGTGCGGGCAGGTCTCGGCTGTGACCTTCACCCCGCGCGATTTCGCATCCTTGACCATCCGAACGGAGCCGGCAGTGCTCACATGGGCGATATGCAGCCTGCCCCCGGTCAGTTCCGCCAGCAAGATGTCCCGGATAGTCATCACGTCCTCGGCTGCCCGGGGAATGCCGCGGAGACCGAGCTCGGTCGAAACCACGCCTTCGTTCATCACGCCCTTTGCCGCAAGCGCGCTGTCCTCGCAGTGCGAGATGATGAGCATGTCGAATATCTTTGAGTATTCCAGTGCCCGGCGCATGATCGACGCGTTCATGACCGGCTTGCCGTCATCGGAGACCGCGAAACAGCCGGCAGCGCGCAGTTCTCCCATCTCGGCAAGCTCCTCGCCCTTCGACCCTTTGGTGATGGCGCCGATGGGATAGACCCGCGCCGAAGCATTCCTGGCCTGAGACAGGATAAACTCGGTGATCGAGCGGTTGTCATTCACCGGGTTCGTATTCGGCATACAACAGACCGACGTGAATCCGCCCGCCTTTGCCGCGGCAGTGCCCGTCGCGATCGTTTCTTTATACTCGAACCCCGGTTCCCGGAGATGCACGTGCATGTCAATGAGGCCGGGGACAACGAGCTTGTCGGCAGCGTCGATCACCTGAGCGTCGCCGGCTGAAATAGAGCCCGGTTTGCCGAGTTTGGCGATCCTGCCGCCGGACACAAGAAGGTCGAGCTTCTCGTCCACCGCGTTCGCGGGATCAATGATGTGGCCGTTCTTGATAAGAATATTCATAGTAATAGTAGTCAGGAGACAGGAGACAGTAGACAGTAGTCAGTAGTCAGCATGACCCTTGACCCTGAACCCTGAACTCTGAACTCTGTACTCTGTACTCTGTACCCTGAACTCTGAACTCTGAACCCGTACCCCTTTCTTTCACGCCTCCGCCTTGCCGCCCCCTGATAGCAGAAACATCACCGTCATCCGGACCGCCACGCCGTTCGTCACCTGATCAAGGATCACCGACGTGCTGTCCGCCACCTCGGATGATATTTCAACTCCCCGGTTCATGGGACCGGGGTGCATTACGAGTACCTGCTTTGCCGCCCGCTCGACCCGTGACTGATTGAGCCCATACAGTCCCGCGTACTCACGCACACCCGGGAAGAGCCCCGCTGTCTGGCGCTCGAGCTGCAGCCGGAGCATCATGACCACATCAGCTCCCTCGACCGCCTTGTCCATGTCGTAGTAGACCCGGACCCCAAAGCCTTCAATACCCGGCGGGATCATGGTCGGCGGACCGCAGACCCGCACTTTTGCGCCCATGGTGGTGAGCCCGTGGATGTTCGACCGTGCCACCCGGCTGTGCGCAATGTCTCCAACGATAGTGACCGTCAGGCCTTCGAGCTTGCCGAGTTTTTCCCGGATCGTGAACAGGTCGAGCAAAGCCTGGGTCGGATGCTCATGGAAACCGTCGCCGGCGTTTATCACCGAGCTTTTGAGCCGCTGAGCGAGATACTCCGGCGCGCCTGAACAGGGGTGGCGGACGATGAGCATGTCGCACTTCATAGCCTCGATGTTCCGGGCGGTATCGAGGAGTGTCTCGCCCTTGACCACGCTGCTGGTCGAGATCGAGACGTTGGCCACATCAGCGGACAGCCGCTTACCCGCAAGTTCGAAGGACATCCGCGTCCGCGTGCTCGCTTCGTAGAAGAGATTGATCACGGTCTTGCCGCGGAGCGTCGGCACCTTCTTGATGTCCCGCTCGGACACGTCCTTGAACGTTGCCGCCGTGTCTAAGATGAGCTTGATCTCATCCGCGGTCATGTCTTTTATGCCAAGCAGGTCTTTTGAACGTAAACCCATTAATCAACCCCTGGGTAACCACGGATGAACTCAATAAAGACTTTCAAATACTCCGAACTCCGCACTCCGAACTGATTCATTCTCCTAATATCACTACCTTCTCCTCCAACCCGTCCTCCGCCAGCATCACTTCCACCTTCTCCTTTGCCGACGTCGGGAGGTTCTTGCCCACATAGTCGGCGCGAACCGGGAGTTCCCGGTGTCCTCGGTCCACAAGCACGGCAAGCTGGATGCACCGCGGCCTGCCATAGTCCATGATGCTGTTCAGCGCCGCCCGGATGGTCCTGCCCGTAAAGAGCACATCGTCCACGAGAACCATGATCTTGTCCTGAATATCAAAGGTAATATCCGTGGCCCGTGGCACGGGCTGCGCCTTTCTCGTGGCCAGGTCGTCCCGATACAGGGTAATGTCAAGGACGCCGACCGGGACATCGACACCTTCGATATCCTTGATCTTCTTCGCAAGCCGCTTTGCAAGATGCACCCCGCCCCGCTGGATCCCGATGATGCCGAGGTCGTTCGCCCCTTTGTTCTTTTCGAGGATCTCATGCGCGATCCTCATGAGGGCCCGGTCAATCCCGGTTTTGTCAAGGATAAGCGCTTTTTCTTTTACCTTAGCCATGTTAAACTCCTGAAAAAGGCGCAAAAAAACCTTCTCCCTGAATTTCGGAGAGAAGGCGCTTGTATGCGTGAATAAGACGGCTTTCCGCTGTTAAAATTTTTCATCTCAAACCCTTCCCGGCCTCACAGGACCAGACTTAAAGAGGATTACTGCTGACGGGCTTACAATACCTCATCTGCTGATTTCTGTCAAGAATTTTCTTAGAGCATATAGAGCATATAGGAGCATATAGAAGCATATAGGAAGCATATAGGGTCAGGTCTTTACCGTTAGCATTATTGCCGCGCAGTCATAATGCGGCTTATTGTCGCATAATGAAGACCGAGGTGGTCGGCTATTTGTCTCTGTAAGTATGCGTGCTTCTCCACTGCCTCCGCTATCTTCTTGTCCGGAGTGTCCGGAGTGTTAAATAGCAGATATGGTGAGGAAAAGTCAAGCTATTTTTGAATGCGAATTTGCTTAAGAACTCGGTTAATGATACCTTTGCGAACTTTGCGAGAGATGTTTTTTGCTTCCGGCTTGGGTCCGGGTTAGGAAATAAGCGTTCAATGTCTTTTTATAGAAGGGGGATTAGACATCCGAAGGTTTATATATGCGAAGCTGTTCGATACGATCAAAATCATTGTCGTTGGTAAGGAGATTAGAAACGCCCATATCTCTCATCGCGGCAACCACCAGTGAGTCATTGGTCAAAATTCCCTCAGACCGCCTTACCGCTGCGCTTGTTTTTATGTATTCATAGGTCAGGTCCAGGACTTCTAAATTCATATCACCTATTTTTTCGACGTCATGTATATAGGTTGAAAGCTTCTTGATAATTTCAGGATGTTCTTTGAGTTGTTTGACGGGATTTTTGTCTGTAATGAATTTTTTTTCGATAGCTTCCGCCACCATCAACCGATGGAGGACCTCCGCTATTATGAATGTGGAGGTAATACCCCGTAGTTCGCCTTTTGCGCACCGCAGAAGGACGTCCTTACATTCAGAGGACTGTCCTCCGAAGTTATAGATGAAGATATTCGCGTCTATGAAAACGCTGTCTCCATTCCTTACGGCATCAAACCTCATATTCTAATCCTTTATCCTCCGCGACAAATTTAAGGACTTCCCTGCTCAGCTTTATACTTCCCCAGGTGTCTTCAACCGCCGATACCGCCCTTTTTACATCCTGTGGTCCTTCTCTTTTCCGGCTTTTCTGGATCAAAAAATCCAGAAAATCCAGCATCTCTGTTTTCATATTTTCAGGAAGCTGTTTAACCCTGTCCAACACGTCTTTTTCAGAGGCTTTTTCCCTTATATTCAGCATGAATTTCACCTCCTTTCATAGTGCTCATTATAGGACATCTTCAGATGCATTGCAA
>JANONA010000077.1:0-2391 GCA_031420575.1 Nitrospirota bacterium
AAACGAATCGTAACTGCTCAGGTCGGTTGCTGAGCGCTGGCGCAACAAGAGCGCGATTGCCCTTTCCCGTGTCGGTTATCAGAACATTCAGACGGCGCGGGCGAAGCGAAAGCGCCGCGACCGCTGATGATGACGGGAAAATAGATATTCCCGGCGCTCCTTGCGACGAAGCGAAGTAACTGACCTGAGTAGTTACAACGAATCATAATTTGACAAGAGCGGCATTTATGGCTAACATAAGCAAGTGTCAAATCAGTCCATTCATCCAAAACAATTTAAAACGGAACACTTTCCTCATGCTCAAAAAAGTCACCAGCACTCTCATTCTTCTTTTCTGGTTCGTCATGCTCGGGCTCCTGCTCGAGCGCGCCTACCTCCGCCCTTCCTCGGTCATTGCGCTCGATGCGGCCACGGCGGAAGGCGTTCGCGCGACCGATGAATGGTTCGGCATCTATCAGCAGGGCAAAAAGATCGGCTATGCGCACACGCGGACCATTCCCGAAGCCGAGACCTATCACCTCTTTGAAGAATCGGAGATGGACTTCCTCGCCCTCGGCTCGGTTCAGCGCGTCAAAACGACCATCAACAGCTACACGACAAAAAACTTCCTGCTCAAGTATTTCGATTTCACGATGCAATCCGATATGTCCACCATGAAGATCAAAGGCGCGGTACTCGGGAAAAAGCTTGTTCTCGATATCACTACGGGCGGTCAGACCCGGACCGAGAATATCCAACTCACGAATCCTCCCTACCTCTCGCTGAACATCAAGCCGGCCATTCTCCTCCTGGGGCTGGAAACGGGCAAAACATACCGCTTCCCGCTTTTCAGTCCCATAACCATGGGCGCCGAGGAGTCAATCATTTCGATTGAATCAAAAGAACGCATCAAGATCGGAGACACTGAGCAGACTATTTACAAACTGAAAGAATCCTTCCAGGGCATGGAGACCACGTCGTGGATCACCCAGGACGGTGAAACGATCAAGGAAGAGAGCGCGCTTGGCTATGTCCTTTTGAGGGAAAATATGGCTGAGGCAAAGAAGCGCGATAAAGGCGGACCCGTGGTCGACGTCATCTCACTTACGATGATTCCTTCGAGCCCGATCAAGAAGGCTGCCCAGGCAACCTATGTCAAAGCGCGACTCAAAGGCGTACCGCTCCAGGGCTTCCCGTTGGACGGAGACCGCCAGACGCTCCGGGGCGATGTGATCGAGATACGCAAGGAGGACTATCCAGCGGCATATCGCCTTCCCTATTCGGGAAAGGAACTGGCGGAATATCTTTTGCCGAATGCGCTGATCCAGAGCGACGACAAAAAGATTATTCATCAGGCCGCGAGGATTCTGTCCAACGAAAAGAACGCCCTTGAGGCGGCAAAGAAGCTGAATGACTGGGTCTACACGGCGTTAAAGAAAAAACCCGTCTTCAGCATCCCGAGCGCGCTCGAAGTCCTGAGCCTGCGCGAAGGAGACTGTAACGAACACACGGTGCTGTATACGGCTTTGGCCCGCGCATCGGGGATTCCAACACGCATGGCAACCGGTATCGTGTATATGGAAAACGGCTTCTATTACCATGCCTGGCCCGAGGTCTGGGTCGGTCAATGGATGCCCGTTGACCCTACGCTCAACCAGTTCCCGGCTGACGCCACGCACATCAGGTTCGTCACGGGCAACCTTGACCGGCAAGCTGATATACTCAAGCTGATCGGGAAGCTGAAGGTGGAGATACTGGAGTACCGATAAATTTTATGATCAAACTCACCAACCTCACCAAGAAATACGGCAAGCTCACTGCCGTGAACAACATCACGCTCGAAGTGGCGCAAGGCGAGATCTTCGGATTCCTCGGCCCGAACGGCGCGGGCAAGACCACGACCATCAAAATGATGGCGGGCCTGCTCCAGCCTACAGGCGGCAGCATCCTCATCAACGGCTATGACATACGGAAAGAACCGCTCAAGGCAAAGTTCATCACCGGTTTCATCCCGGACAGGCCGTTCCTGTACGAAAAACTCACGGCAACGGAATTCATGCATTTCACGGCAGCGTTGTATGAGATGAATAACGCGAACAAGAGAATCGGAGAACTCCTCGATCTGTTCGGACTTCCCGAATGGGCCGATGAATTAGTCGAGAACTTCTCGCACGGCATGAAACAGCGCCTCGTCATGGCCGCTGCCCTGCTTCACCATCCGAAAGTCCTGATTGTGGACGAGCCCATGGTCGGTCTGGACCCGCGTGGAACACGGCTCGTGAAGGACCTCTTCAAGGACCTTGCCTCAAAGGGCGTCACCGTGTTCATGTCCACGCACACGCTCGAGATCGTGGAGCAGATGTGCACCCGCGTGGCCATCATCAATAAAGGCGATATCATCGCCGATGGCAG
>JANONA010000078.1:0-2660 GCA_031420575.1 Nitrospirota bacterium
AGTCACGTAGGTCGGGTAGAGCAAAGCGAAACCCGACGCATTTCTGAATACGGTGAGCGCTAATCCAGTTGAGGTGTCGTGCGATACAAAAGATCGCCGCGAACAGAACAAGGTGTTTCGGTTAAAACTCTCACCGCTGCGCAGGATATGGTGTTATGAATCGAACCTGGCGCTGAAATCGATGAGACGAATGATGTCGGGTTTCGCTTTGCTCTACCCGACCTACCAACTGCATGCCGCGGCAGGTGAGCCAAAAGAACTCTGGATCATTCCCGGCGCGGACCACGGAGGTACGCTTGCCGCCGCGGGAGGCGAGTACGAGAAAAGGGTGGGGGAGTTTTTTGACAAGTATCTGAAATGAGCGTAGCCACGGCTTTATTTCCTCTCTCTTTCCTTATCATCGGGGCGCGGGCTGTGCGGAATAACGCGGTCATGGCAGGGCTGAGAAAAAGCTCGGGGCGGCGGCAGTTCCGCGAATTACTAAAACCTGTACACCAGCATCATTCCTGCATCCCTGCCGTCAATCATCGGAACGAGGCTCAACCCGGTCGCCTTCTCCCTCCGGTGAAGAGCAACGATCCCTTTTCCCGTAAAATATCCTATCGCGGAGGCGACAAAGACGTCGGAAGCCCAGTGGGCATTGCGGGTGACCCGATTAAGCCCCGTTATCGCTGCAATGCCGTAGGCAAGGGGCGGGACAAAGGCATTGTCGTATTCAGACGCGATCACCGACGCGACCGCGAATGAAAGCGATGCGTGTCCCGAAGGGAATGATTGATTTCTTGCTGTTAAGCGGGGGCCGTCCCAGGTGTTGTAAGGGTCTCCCGTGTAGGGCCGGTGTCTGCCTCCGGTTCGCTTGAGCACTGTTACCAGGACGCCGGTAACGACGAAACTCTCCACGCTGAGCAGCGCAGTCTCTTTTGCCTTCCCGTCCCCGGCGAGGCGCCCGTAGAGGTACAATCCTCCGACAAGCACCGTGGTATATTTGCCGTGGCCGAGCTCAGTGACATTGTCGCCGATATCGTTCGTGGTAGTGGTCTTGTGGTCCTGCGACCATTTCTGGATTTTTGCATCGTTATCGTAGAGGCCTGCCGCCATTCCGGTGACGAGCGCAGCCGTGATCCAGTCGGACGTGTCCCAAAGGGCCGGCGAGGTTACGATGTCTTTAAAGTCCGTGAAATAACCCATCACATATGCCCTGTTGAGTTCGACGGGGGCATTGGTCATCGTATTTTGCGTTGGTTGGGATTCCTGACTGGTCGCCGTTGCCGCTGACACCACGTCGTCAGCCGAGGAGAAAGCGGGAAGAGAGCAGCAGATGAAGATGATCGGAAAACAGGCAGCGAGGTACTTTCGAGAACAGTGTTCGGGCATGCAATGCTCCTTGAAACTGGATTATAGTGCCCGCATAGTATCATAATTCTCCCCGGTTCGCAAGATATTGGCAATCAGCGGCAAGACCCGGGCCATGCAGACCGCTTGCCGGCGTACTTTTGTTTTTGACACGACGAAACTTTTACGGTAAGGTAGCAACTATGTATATTCTCGGCATTGAGACATCGACCAGGACCGGCAGCGTCGCCGTTGTTTCCGAAGACAGCGTTATCGCACAGTACAGCCTGAACATTGAGGTCACGCACTCGGAACGGTTGATGTCAACGGTGGACCGCGTGCTTAAGGACACGGGCCTCGTCATCGCTGATATAGACGGTTATGCCGTGGCCATAGGGCCGGGTTCATTCACCGGACTCCGGATCGGGCTTGCCGCGGTCAAGGGACTCGCGCTCGTCACCGGAAGGCCGGTGGCCGCCGTGCCGACGCTCAAGGCGCTTGCGGGGAACTTGCCCTATTCAGCGTATCCTGTCTGCCCCATGCTTGACGCGCGGAAAAAAGAAGTGTATGCGGCGACATACCGGTTGGAGGGGGCCGATATGGCGCAGATCATGGCCGAGGCAGTGCTCTCGCTCTCTCTGCTGTCCGAGCGAATATCCGAGAAGACGCTCTTTACCGGGGAGGCGTCCCATCTCTTCCGTGAGGACATCGAAAAGATTTTCAACGACCGGGCACTGTTCGCGCCGGTTTCGTCAATCCTCCCATCCGCGGCGACTGTCGCGGGAATAGGACTCAATATGATCAAGAGTGGTAAAAAGACCGCCCCGGACAGCTTGACGCCGATGTATATACGTAGACCCGAGGCGGAGGTGGCGTGGGAAAAGAGAACACAATTACGATAGCTTTCATGAAGAAGGAGGATCTCGACCAGGTCCTCTCGCTCGAGCAGGCCTCGTTCAGCATGCCCTGGTCAAGGAACCTCTTCCTTTCCGAGTTCCGCAGTCCTCTTGTTTCCACACTCATGGTTGCGCTCGCGGATGACCCGTTGCCCCGGAAGGTGATCGGTTATATCGTGTTTTGGCTTGTAGCGGACGAGATGCACATTCTGAACCTGGCCGCGGCGCCGGAGTTCAGAATGCGGGGGGTCGCGAAAAAGCTGGTTATTGCCGCGCTGAAGCGAGCTTATCAAAAGGGCGCAAAGAGGGTTTTTCTCGAGGTCCGGGCATCGAACGCGGCAGCCCAAAAGCTCTATTCAAGCCTCGGGTTCACGGGAGCGACCGTGCGGCGGGAGTACTACGATGCTCCGGTTGAGGATGCCGTGGTGATGA
>JANONA010000079.1:0-3766 GCA_031420575.1 Nitrospirota bacterium
TACCACGTTTCCCAGATCCTGAACAGCCGCTTCGACATCCAGGTGGAGATGGCGGACCCGTTCCATGTGCTTGTGATCGTCTCGATCGGCGATCGGCAGGACGACCTGAACCGCCTTGTGGAAGCGCTCAAGGCGATCTCGCTCGAGACCGGGCTCCAGGGCGCGCTCCTGCCGCTTGATAAGGTCCATCCGCCCGCGCTGAACAACCGCTTTGCCATGACGCCGCGTGACGCCTTCTATTCCGACAGCGAGCTCGTGAACGTGAACGATTCCGCGGGCAGGGTCTCGACCGAGATCGTGACCGTCTACCCGCCCGGCATCCCGCTCCTGGTCCCCGGAGAGGAGATCTCCCAGGACGCCATCGACTACCTCCGGAACATGGCCGGCCTCGGCGCGATCATCGACGGCCTGAACGAAAACAACACGCTTGTGCGCGTGGCGAAGGCGTAGCTTCTTGTCCTTTTAACGAGTTAAATGCGGAGGGGGCGGGCCATGAAGAGAGCTTAGCTGATGTTTAGACAAAAGTCAAACAATATAGACCTGACCCCAAGATGCGGGGGCATGATTTGGCCATGACCAGCAGGGAACTCTCAAAGCTCCCCGCGCGGGTACTTGCGAAGATCGAAGAACAGCGCGACCGCAGCGAAATATTCATCGGCTGGGTGCAGTCGGCGGTGATCGCGCTGTTTGCGGCATTGTACTTCGCTGCGCCCAAGACCTTCATGGCCGATGCGCCGTTGCAGCCGGTTCCCTGGGCGCTTGCGATCTACGCGATCTTCACCGCGTTGCGACTCGCGCTCGCTTATGCCAAGCGCCTCGGTCCGGTAATGCTCAGTATCTCGGTCATGGTCGATGTCACGCTGTTGATGGTGCTGATCTGGAGTTTCCACATCCAGTACGGTCAACCGGCAGCCTTCTACCTCAAAGCGCCGACGCTGCTCTATATCTTCATTTTTATCGCGCTGCGCACCCTCAGTTTTTCCCCCGGTTATGTATTGTTCACCGGCATTGCCGCCGCAACCGGCTGGCTGGCCTTGCTTGCCATTGCCATAAGCGGACCTGAAGGCATGGATATGATCACGCGTGATTATGTCGCCTATATGACCTCCTCCCGAATCCTGGTCGGCGCCGAAATCGACAAAGTTATTTCGATCCTGCTGGTGTCGATGGTGCTGAGTATGGCGGTGGCGCGGGCAAACAAATTACTGCATAGCGCGGTCACCGAGGAAACTGCCGCAGGCGATCTTTCCCGTTTCTTCGAGGCCGCCGTGGCGCGCGAGATCGTGAGCGCCGAGGACGCGCTCAAACCGGGCGAGGGGCGGCAGGTCGAAGCCGCCGCCCTGTTCATCGATCTGCGGGGATTCACCACACAGGCTTCGACCATGCAGGCGCGGGATGTCATGGCGCTCCTGAACGAGTACCACAGCATCGTCGTGCCCGTGGTGCAGCGCAACGGCGGCAGCGTCTCCACCTATCTCGGCGATGGCGTCCTGGTGACCTTCGGCGCGGTGTCGCAGAATCCGACGTTTGCCGCCGACGCGCTGCGTGCGGCCGAGCAGTTGCTCGACAGCTATGACCGCTGGGCGGATCAGCGCAGGGCAGGCGGCTTCTCGCCGCTCGGCATCGGCATCGGGGTAAACCACGGCACAGTAGCGGTCGGCGCCATCGGCTATGCCTCCCGCCTCGAATTTACCGTCATCGGCGACTCGGTCAACACGGCCGCGAAGCTGCAGAACCACACCAAGGTCGAACAAGCGCGCGTGTTGACCACCGTTGCAACCCGCGATCTTGCCGTGCGTCAAGGTTACGATGCCACGCGTTGCGGAGAAACGCTTTCGGGGCGTGTGATCGCGGGCGTTGCCCAGCCTATGGATTTGGTTGAGATACGGTGATAGCGGGTTAACGACTTGCCGGCGCTTGCCAGGTGGAACGGGAATCAGAGGATTGAGCATCTTGGGGACGTAATTTCCATCTGGATAGAGAGAGTGGGACTCAAGAATCGAAATCGCTCGATCAATTCTTCAAACTCATCATGATTAACTTTTTTTAAGAGACGATTTCATGAATTGAACATCTGTTTTGATGGTAGCAATATCTTTCATGATCGCGCCCAGTATTTTTTTGATTCCTTGGTACTGCCCTCCGATAAGTCGAAATTTTGTATTGGTATCTTCCGCGAGTTAAATGCGAAAGGGGATGTTCATGAAAAGAAGATTTCTGACGCTGCTGGTACTCTGTATATTCTTTCTGGTAACCGCTTCCGCCTGTTTGCACGTGCCGCCGGGACAGTTCAAAAAACCTTTTAAACAGATGAAAAAGCATTAGTCTTCAGGTCAAGTCTTTCCTCTGTCTTAAGCAGCCTCGGCAGCCCGGCGCCCTCGCGACCCGCATGACCGGCGCGGTGATCGGACTATTTACGTGATACGGGGATGATGCTACTGCTGAAGACCCTGCTAAAGACTTTCGTTCAGGTACACTGCGGCGCAAAAAGAGGTTACAGCCTGGCTGTAACCTCATAATTAACATGGTGGGCGATGCAGGGTTTGAACCTGCGACCCCTGCCGTGTGAAGGCAGTGCTCTCCCGCTGAGCTAATCGCCCGGGACCGGATACTTTTTAACACAGGGAACGCTGGTTAGTCAAGATAAATCTCGCCGCTGAACGCGGCAATAAATGTCCCTCTGACGACGAGCACGAGCGCATTAATCTCTTTCTCTCCTCCTCCGTTGATCCCGTGCCTTACCCCTTATTGGGGAGCTGAAAACAGCGTTCGTTGAAGCGTATCAGGCCGAAGTAATGTTCGCGGAACACGAAAAAAGCCCCTGCCGGAGAATACCAGCAGGGGCTTTTTTGAATATTGAATCTTAAATCTTGAATTGAGTTTAGAACACTCCTTTGACCTTCCCGGTCTCCACGTCCACATCCACGCGGCGATAGGCCGGGTCTGACGAGGTGCCGGGCATAAGCGTAATGGTTCCGGCAACGGGGACCACGAAGCCCGCACCCTTGTAGGTCAGGATGTCCCTGATCTTAAGCCTCCAGCCCTTGGGCACGCCCTTCAAGTTCGGATTGTCCGTGAGCGAGAGGTGGGTCTTCACCATGCAGACACCCATCTTGGCCAGATCGGGATCAGCCTCCATCTTCTTGGCCTTGGCTTCCGCCTCGGGCGTATAATCCACGCCGTCCGCGCCGTAGACCTCTTTCGCGATCAGATCAATGCGCTGCCGGAGCGGGGTGCTGAACTCATAGAGGAACTTGAAATCATTCTTCTCGTTGCAGGCGTCGATGACCGCGTCCGCGAATTCGAGCGCTCCGTCGCCGCCCTTTTCCCAGTGGCGCGACAACGCCACGCGCGCGCCCGCGGCCTCGGCGAGCCTGCGTACTGCCTTGATCTCGTTGTCCGTGTCAGTGTAGAACGCGTTGATGCAAACCACGGGGTTGATGCCCGCCTTCTTCACGACCTTGATATGGTGGATAAGATTGTCGCAGCCCTTCTCGACCCAGCCAACGTTCTCACCCTTGTACTCCGCGGGCAGGGGCTTGCCCGGCACCGGGATCGGCGCGCCGCCGTGGCACTTGAGCGCGCGGATCGTGGCCACGATAACCGCCGCGTTCGGCTTGAGGCCCGACATGCGGCACTTGAGGTTCCAGAACTTCTCGAACCCGATATCAGCCGCAAAACCGGACTCGGTCACGACATAGTCGCCGAGCTTCAGGCCCACGCGGTCCGCGATGATCGAAGACTGGCCGATGGCGATGTTGGCAAA
>JANONA010000080.1:0-3691 GCA_031420575.1 Nitrospirota bacterium
GAGAAAACCCCGATCCTTTCCGGCAGTTGTCATCCATGGCGTTACTTGTGATCCGAAGCCATATTCAATGATCGCGTGAGAACTTGTTCTCTAACGGGGTAAACGTACTTCACAGCGTCATCGGAAAACCTGCCCGTTGTAATGAAAACTCGCTTCCTTGCCCTTTTGCCATGCAGTGCTCCGACAACCGGTCGCCCATGGCGCCGTCTCATCTCTTTGCCTGCCGATAAATTACTCGCAACTCGAAACAGCCTTACCTTCCGTAATCTATATAAGCCCCGACAGAAATTTCCCCGCTGAAAGGATCCTTACTCCTTTTTCAATCTTGTCCACGCCGCTTTTCTTGACCACCTGATATACGAACGGAATCGGCAGCCTCTCCTTGAAATACATCAGATGAGGAGACAGGCTTGTATCGTTGAGCTTGGCCTCTACCGCGAACCATGGTTTGCCGCCGATGGTCACGAGGAAGTCAACTTCACGCTTGTCTACATCCCTCAGGAAATAAAGCTCCGCTTTATGCCCTTCATAATCGGTTATGAAATGTACATACTTCAGTAAATGGGACGCTACGAGGTTCTCGAAGCGCGCGGCCTCGTCCTCCACTTCGGACCAGTCCCACAAATAGAGCTTGGGTTCCTTTTTCAGCGACCGTATCTTCTTTGCCGTGAACGGATATATCCTGAAGTGATAATAAAACGCCTCCAGAATGTCCATCCAGTGCGACACGGCGCGGAAGCTGACCTCGAGGTCTTCCCGCATGGCGTTGATCGACAGCAGAGAACCGACCTTGGACGGCAGCATGTCGCTCAGGAGTTTCATGTTGCCGATGTCACGAATAGCCTCAATGTCCTGGATATCCTCACGAAACATCCTCTCCGTTTTCTCGTTATGCCACCGCCGGAGCTGCCTCGCGCTCTGCTTCAGAAAAGGCTCGGGAAATCCTCCGAAGGCATCCAGCGTGTCCAGAGTGCCTTGATGAAACCCCTTCCCTATAGGTAATTCCTTCCGCACTGACGAGGCATAGGCGATACCCTCTGCCTCCGCGAGCGTGAAGGGATGAAGACGGTAATAGTGATACCGTCCCTGCAGGGAATCGCCCCCGCGGCGATAGAGATCGAGCCTGGCGCTGCCGGTCACGAGAAATTTATAGGTTTCTTTCAGTTTATCGTATTCGCCTTTGATAAGGCCTTTCCACTGCCGGTATTTATGTATCTCGTCAAGGATGAGAAGCTCCGTGTCTCCCGGCCAGGAAGAAGCGGAGATGGCCTTGCGGTCCGTTCGGTTGTCCCAGTTGAAATAGGCGTGATTACTGAAATGTGTTGCGACGAAATTGCGGCAGAGGGTCGTCTTACCGACCTGACGCGGTCCTCCGACAAAGACCATCTTCTCCATCAGGTCTTCCACAATGTACGGCGTTAAATAGCGGTTTTTCTGCATGTTCATACTATACAGATTGTTTTGCTTGAAAGCAAATATATTAGCGAATTAATTTGCCTTCAGGAAACATGTCAGGGGGGGTAAGTGGTCACGAGTCCGCTAACCTATCCTATGACCACGGGAATTTTAGGGCCAGGTCTTGCGGTTTGACATGTATGCTTTGCGTTCTACGGCGCTGCCGTGCGTGCGTATCGGGGGTCGCTTCTGCGTATCGAGGGTCGCTTCTTTGCGTATCGGGGGTCGCTTCTTTGATCTTGACAATGCTGCCAAGGTTAAAGAAGTGACCCTTTGTATCCTTCTATCTATCCTCCTTGAAACAACCAGCATATTGATAATATACAGAGAAGAAGACTAAAATGCAAGCTGCATGGCCTTGCCCCTGGCCCCATTGCTTCCATCAGCACTACCTCTCGGCAAATTTACTTTGCCGGGCATTGATTGCTGGAAGATGTCGGGTTTCATAGCATTCAACCCGACCTACCGGTTATTGAGCCTGGAGGTCAAATGCGCGCTGAGTATCAACGTCACCTAAGTTCTCCTCGCTTCAGGGAACGTCAGCCGCTCAAGCTCATATCTTTTTCACCCACCTGCCGCTTTTTCTCAGCCTGCCCGCGATCATGGCCTGGACAAAGCGCGACTTGATCTGTTTGCTGAGCAGCGTCTTTTTTATCGGCGGCAGGTTCAGGAACACGCCGAGGAAACGATTGAGGACCTGATGAGTGAGGCTTTCGGGATCGCTGAACAGGAGGTGCTGCAGCTTTCCCCGTTCGAGCGCCATGTTCACGACTCTCTCCACGGTGTTCACCGGCGTGATCACCCGCTCCGGCCGCGTGGCCATATGCATCGCCTTTTTATTGCACGTGGCTGCGCACACCCCGCATCCCAGGCATATTGATTCATCCACCTTCGCGTAAAGCGCGTACTTCCCTCTCTGGGAAAACGGCACCGGGACCAGGGAGATCGCGCCTATGTGGCACGCCCGGGCGCAGCGGCCGCATCCCGCGCAGGCGCTTCCGTCGACCGAGGCGATGAAATTGCTGGTTTTCACCGCGTGCGGCAGGCCGTAGCGGTTGATGCCCCGGAGCATCATGCAGCAGCACCCGCAGCAATTGCAGATGAACGACGGTTTATGCTGAACATTGTCGCAGATCTGGACAAGCCCGAGCGAGCGCGATTTCGCCAGAAGGTCAAGCAATTCTTCTTTCGACGCCTTGCGCGCGAAATTGTGCCGGATGAGATGTTCTGCGGCGGTAGAAAGGCTTATACACGTCTCGACCGGTTTATTACACGCCGTACCCAGGTGCGCGGCCTTATGGCGGCAATAACACAGGGTGACGCTACCGCCCTTTGATTGTTTGACCAGCTCCGTGCATCGCTCATAATCCAGGACAGAGGGCATATCTCCCGCATCAATGGTGTTCTCGTCCACGAGCGTGCGGCCGATCACGGTCTCTCCACCAAAAATGCCCTTTGCGAAAGCATCGTCCCCTTCCATGTAGTCATGAAAATGACGGGCAAGGTCTTTCTGAGAGACGTCCTTTCGCACGCGCATCATCGTAAACTCGAAGAAGCCGGCAACCGGCGGAGGGAGCATATAGAACATCTCGCCCGTTCTGGGGTTCTCTGTGTCGAACACCAGGCCCTTGTCCGCCATGCGGTCCAGTTTGAGTTTAAGGGCGTCCTTGTTTTCTTTGAACCTTCGCGCCAGGGTGTCTATTCCCGTGGGAACGATGGGAAGGCGCGCGGCAAGCGCCGCGTCTTCTTCGGAGAAGAGCGTTTTCAAGATATCATAGACCGCAGGCCCTTCGGGCAGGCCGGCCGGTGTTGTGTCTATTTGCTTTCTGAGGTCGCGATAGACCTTTTTTACTTCGTGCAGATGTCCCATGAATTACCTCCGCAACGATTTGTTAATATACTATAGGTTCTCCTTCCGTCGAACTTCACCATGCTCTATCTGACCTACCGGCTGGCGCTGCTCTGGATCGCCTGGTACAAGCGCTGTACCAGTGCCTGATTGTAACCGTGGGAGGTCATGTTGGCAATAATGCGTCCTCTGATGGGGAGGCCGAGGAGGTAGAGGTCTCCGATCAGGTCCAATATCTTGTGACGCACGAATTCGTCGGGGAAACGGAGTTCCGTGTTGATAACCTTGCCGTCGTACATGATGATGTGGGAATTGAGATAGCCGCCTCCGACCTTGCCAAGCTTCTGGGCCATTTCGATGTTCTCAAAGGTGTTGAAGGAGCGGGCC
>JANONA010000081.1:0-7198 GCA_031420575.1 Nitrospirota bacterium
TTCAATACCTCCGGCCCTGCCGGCATCGCAATTCAGGGTGAGTATTCGTATAGACCTGATCAGCCGCTCCAGCTTGCTGCAATAGAATTGCTTCTCGCAGGCCTTGGGCGAGCGAATAACATCACAGGAGACGCAGCAGCCGCGGCTGCTGTACCGGTAGGAACGGAAATCTCCGGTTACCGCCGTGTCCAGATGCATCAGGCGCAGATAACAGGCACAAAGGCATTTGGTCCGACTATCGGTGCAGAGCAGTTTGTAATAGTCGGCGAAGTCGGTTATACCTATCTCAATCTTCCCGACGGCCTTCTGTTCAACGGTCCAGGCACACATCTTCCTGCGCCGGGTTCAGCTAACGCAGCCAATGGCTCGTACCAGACAGAAGGCTATGCCACGAAGAGTTCCTGGGGCTATCGCGCCGTGGCGCGTATGGATTTTGAAAACGCACTTGGAGCCGCCGCGTTGTCTCCCAGAATTGCCTATTCTCATGACGTGCGAGGCGTAAGCCCGACGTTTAATGAGGGAGTAAAGGCAGTGACCGTGGGTCTTGGGTACAATCTCCGGCAGGTGTGGCAGGCTGATATTGCCTATACGACCTATTTTGGCGGACGGACCTATGCAGGAACGGATCCCGGTGCTGTTCCGGCCGGTCAGAGCCCAACATACGCAAGCAGCGCCAATCCGTTGAAGGACAGGGATTTTATTTCAGCGACGGTGAGCTATTCGTTTTAGCGACAGATCATAGCGCGGCCTATGGCCGCAACCAAAGTTGTTATGTAGGGCAAGGCTTTAGCCTTGCAAATCAGCAACCCTGAAGGGTTGCACTACAAAAGCCGCTTATTGTGGTTACAGTTTGACATTACGTTGATAATTCCAAGGAGGCCGGACATGATGATCCAAAGGCTGATAATGATTCTCATAACGATTCTTCTCACCGCTTCATCGGCGATCGCCGCCGTATCCGAGGACGAGACCGCAAAGCTCGGCAAGAGCCTTACGCCCCTCGGCGCCGAGACGGCAGGCAATGCCGCAGGCACCATTCCCGCCTGGACCGGCGGGCTCACGAAGCCTGTTCCCGGTTATAAAGAAGGGGGCCACTACCCCGATCCTTTTAGCGACGATAAACCGCTCCTTACCATTGACGCCGGCAACATGGAGACTTACAAGGAGCAGCTCACGCCGGGCCAGATGGCGCTGATGAAGAAATATCCCGCCTTCAAGATGAAGGTCTATCCCACGCGGCGCAGCGCGGCCTTTCCCCAGAAGCACTACGACGAAAGCATGGCGAACGCCGTGAAAGTGAAACTGACCTCGGTAGGCAACGGTTTTGTCGGCTCTACGGGCGGAATCCCGTTCCCGATCCCAAAGAGCGGGCTTGAGGCGATCTGGAACCATCTTGCCCGCTACCGGGGCGATACGTACTCAGTGCAGTGGAACCAGGCCGCGGTGCTGAGGGACGGTGCCTATACGCCCGTCCGGTTCGAGTATGAGTATGACATGCATTACGGCAGCGCCACGAAGTCGGAACAGGACAAGGAAGAGAATAAGCTGTTCAATTTCCTGCAGATCGTTACTGCGCCTGCCCGGCTTGCCGGCCAGATCCTGCTGGTTCATGAGTTCGCCGACCAGGTGAAGCAGCCCCGTCAGGCCTGGACGTACAATCCCGGACAGCGGCGAGTGCGGCTTGCTCCCCAGGTCGTCTATGACAGCCCGGGCACGGCCTCGGACGGGCTTCGGACCAATGACGACTTCCTGATGTTCAACGGCGCCACGGACCGCTATGAGTGGAAGCTCGCAGGCAAAAAGGAGATGTATATCCCTTACAATTCCTACAAGCTTTCGGGCAATACGATCAAGTACGCTGAAATCCTGAAGCCGGGGCACATCAACACCGATCATGCCCGCTATGAGCTTCACCGGGTCTGGGTGGTGGACGCTGTGCTCAAGGCGGGCACGAGCCATATCTACAAGCGCCGCACCTTCTATATCGACGAAGATTCCTGGGCCGTGGTGCTGGTGGACAAGTATGATGCGCGGGGAGAACTGTGGCGCGTGGGCGAGATGCACTCCATCAACTTCTACAACCTTCCGATGTATTACGGCACAATCGAAGTGCACTATGACCTTCAGTCAGGCCGCTATTTGGCGATGGGGCTCCGGAACGAAGAGCCGAAGGTCTATACGGCGATCAAGCGGAATCCTTCACACTTCACGCCGGCAGGGTTGCGGGGTCTGGGTACGAGGTAGCTAAAAGGGACAGTCCCCCTGTGCTTTAAGGGGACTGTCCCTATTGCCTGCCCCTACGAAAGGGAACAAGGCCTTCTTAGATGAAACCAATCGATATTTTGCTTATCAGTATCGTGCTGCTTTTCCCCGCGTCCTGTTCCCGGCATGATCAGGCCGCAGCTCCTTCTCCCGGCGCCGTCCGCGTTGACAATATTCTGCTTCTTGACGCCGTGCAGGCCGGTTCGCGCGTGATCGCTGTCGGCGAGCGGGGCCAGATCATATACTCCGAAGACAGGGGCGGGACATGGAACAGAGCGCGCGTGCCCGTCCAAACGACCCTGACGTCCCTTTTCTTTGCCGATGAGACACACGGCTGGGCCGCAGGCCACGATTCGGTGATCCTCCGCACCACCGACGGCGGAGAGACCTGGGAGCAGACGTACGCTGCCTTGCAGCAGGAAGCGCCATTGCTGGATATCTGGTTCAGCGATCGGATGAAGGGGTTTGCCGTGGGCGCCTATGGGCAGTTCTACGCGTCCGTTGACGGCGGCAGGACCTGGAAGAAAAAACGAGCCATCAGCGACGACATGCACATCAACTCGATCTCGGGCATCAAGGGAGGCACGATCCATCTTGCCGGTGAAGCGGGCGCCTTGTATCGCTCCGATGACAGCGGCGCGTCGTGGCAGCGTCTTGCCTCTCCCTACCGGGGGTCGTTCTTCGGCGTGCTGACCCTGAGATCCGGCGGCGTGCTGTTGTACGGTCTGCGCGGCCACCTTTACCGGTCCGATGGCGGGCAGGCAAACTGGCGGTCTCTGTTGACGGCCGGTGAAGTGTCGTTGTTCGGCGGCAGCGAGGCGGACAAGGGTGAGGTCGTCCTGGTCGGCCAGGACGGGACCGTGCTGCTGAGCAGTGACAACGGAAAGACCTTTCGCCTGAAGAAACAGCCTGGCAGCAAGGCATTCAGTGCGGCGGTTCGTGTATCGGACACGGAATTACTGCTCTTCGGCGAGGCAGGGGTCTCGCGTATGTCCCTGCCGTAGTCCAACAACTGAAATAACGGACAAGCCCTCATGCAAGACCTGAAGAACAAAATCATTGATATGGTGCTCCGATATCGCAAGACCATCCTGACGGTTTTTGCGATCATCACGGTGCTGATGGCGGTGTCGGCGACAAGGCTGGGCGTTGATGCCGGCTTTTACAAGATGGTCCCCCTCGAGCACGAGTACATGAAGGTCTTCCGGGAGTACGAAAAGTCCTTTGGCGGGGCGAACCGGGTGCTGGTTGCTCTGATGCAGAAGGACGGTGATATCTTCAATCCGAAGTTTTTCACGACCCTCAGGAATGTAACGGACGACGTGTTCTTCATTCCCGGCGTTGACCGGGCAACGGTCACCTCGCTCTTTACCCCGAACGTGCGGTTCATCGAAGTGGTTGAAGAAGGCTTTGCCGGGGGAACGGTCATGCCGGCCGATTTCAAGGGCACACCGCAGGACCTGGAGCGGGTGAGGAAGAACATCCTGAAATCAGGCGCTGCGGGCAGATTGGTCTCCAATGACTTCCGGGGAGCTCTCGTGCGCGCCGAGCTGATGGAAACCGACCCGGTCTCTGGCCAGAGGCTGGATTATCAGTCCGTGTCCCGCCAGCTTGAAGCCATCCGGGAAAAATACGAGAAGAACGGCATCACGGTGCATATCATCGGGTTCGCAAAGGCGGTCGGCGATATTGCCGACGGCGCCCGGGGAGTCGTGGTCTTTTTCGGCCTGGCTTTTGTCATCATTTTTTTCATGCTCTATTATTACACCGGCTCGTTCCGGCTTGTCGTTCCCACGATCGTCAGCGCGCTGGCGCCGGTGGTATGGCTGCTGGGGCTGCTGCCCGTGCTCGGCTACGGCATTGACCCCATGTCCATCCTTGTGCCCTTTCTGCTCTTTTCCATTGCCGTGAGCCATGCCGTGCAGATGACCAATGCATGGAAGTCCGAGACCCTCAGGGGAGAGGAGGGGACAGCGGCCTCGAAAACGGCCCTGCGGAACCTGCTGACGCCGGGTATTATTGCGCTCGCGACGGACGCGCTCGGTTTTTTCGTGATTCTGCACATCAAGATCGACATGGTGCGGGAACTGGGCATCACGGCAACCCTCGGGCTGCTGCTCATGATCATCACGAACATGCTGCTGCTGCCTGTCCTGCTTTCCTCGGTCCGTCTGGACCAGGCAGCTCTTGCCCGGCTTGCCTCGCGCGAGGGAATGGCGCACAGGATCTGGCGCAGGATGGTTATATTCGAACGGCCCCGGTTTGCGGCGATGGTGCTGCTCCTATCCGCTGTCGCGCTGGCAGGAGGACTGTGGAAGGCGCGGGACCTCAAGACCGGAGATCCCGGCAAGGGCGTCCCTGAACTGCGGGACGACTCGCGTTATAATCTCGATACCGCGGCCATTGTCGACAATTTTGCCATCGGCGTGGACGTGCTGTCAGTCATTGCCCAGTCGTACAACGTTGACGGGGCCTGTACGTCCTATGAAATCATGGACACGATAGACCGGTTCGAGTGGCATATCAGGAACGTCGAGGGAGTGCAGTCGGTGCTATCCCTTCCCGGACTCGCAAAGATCGTGAACGCGGGCTGGAATGAAGGAAGCATCAAGTGGCGGGCGCTGCCGAGGAACAAATTTATGCTGGCCCAGTCCGTATCCCCGATAGACACCGGAACCGGCCTCTTGAACACGGATTGCAGTTCCATGCAGATCATGATCTTCACGAAGGACCACCAGGGCGGCACCATCAGCCGGATCGTGAGCGAGGTAAAGAATTTCAACCGGGAGCACCGGACGGACAAGCTTGAGTTCCTGCTTGCCGGCGGTAACGTGGGCGTCATGGCCGCCACGAACGAGGCGGTTGACGCTGCCGAGAGCACCATGCTTGCGTCCGTGTTCGGTGCGATCATCCTGCTCTGCTTAGTCACCTTCCGCTCGCTGCGGGCGACGATCTGCATCGTGCTTCCGCTCGCCCTCGTGACCGTGCTCGCCAAGGCCCTCATGGCGGCGCTCGGCATCGGTCTCAAGGTGTCGACCCTTCCGGTGCTCGCCCTTGGAGTGGGTGTCGGCGTGGACTACGGCATCTATCTGTACGAGCGGATGAAGCAGGGGCTGCAGAAGGGGCATACTATTTTCGACGCATTTTATGAGGCGCTCAGGCAGCGCGGCAGCGCGGTGCTCTTTACCGCCGCCACCATGACCATCGGGGTAGGAAGCTGGGCATTTTCGGCCCTGAAATTCCAGTCCGACATGGGGATACTGCTGGCGTTCATGTTCTTCGTGAACATGCTGGGCGCGCTGATCATGCTTCCGGCCCTGGCCGTTATTCTCTACGGCCGCAAGGCAGGCGACAAGGGGAAGGCGACGACCTCCTGATCAGCGCAGCAGATATGCTATTTCTCCGCCACTTGCTATTTCCGCCTACTGCAGCGAGGGCACAACATGATCATCACGCATAAGAAACGCGCCCTACCGCTGCCCTATAGCCTTTTTTTAGAACATCTCAAGTCCTCCTCAAAATTACGTTGACCGCCCATCCTGCCGGGCATCAGGCAAAACCTATCATGTTCCTTCAGCCTATAGAGCCTCTTGCAAAAGTCCCCTTTTGTGTCATTCCGAACGAAGTGAGGAATCTTTCAGTGTAATAAAAACGTAACTACTCAGGTCGGTTACTTCGCTTCGTCGCAAGGAGCGCCGGGAATATCGATTTTCCCGTCATCATCAGCGGTCGCGACGCTTTCGCTTCGCCCGCGCCGTCCGGATGTTCTGATAACCGACACGGGAAAGGGCAATCGCGCTCTTGTTGCGCCGGTGCTCAGCAACCGACCTGAGTAGTTACATAAAAACAAGGATTTCTCCCGCTGGTCGAAATGACAAGACTGCGTTTCTTAGACTTTTGCAAGAGGCTCTATAGGTATAAACTATTTGACGTATCAATTTCGTCTATAGTATATTGTCCCTGTTCATGCGAGGGATGCCGGGGCTGGCGCCCCTCCTGGTCCGCAAAACCAGAGGCATAGCCGATATTAACGCTATGGTGGGTTCGATTCCCACTCCCCCTCTCCATTCCATTACAGGAAATAGTTGCTTTCCATCGCTTTTGAGGAGGTCACTATGTTGTTAGACGCGCGCGGTCAGGGTTGCCCCAAACCGGTGATGATGGCGGATGAAGCGCTTTCCAGGATGAAGGAAGGCGTCGTGGAGGTGCTGGTTGATAACGAGGACTCGGCCCTGAACGTGGCCGGCTACGCGGCCCAGAACGGAATGTTCGCCGAGACCTTCCGGGAAAGCGGCAACTGGAAGGTGAAGATCTCCAAGGGGTACGGTTGCGATGCGAGTGCGGTGTGCCCCCGACAGAGTCTTTCGGGGGCAGGCTCCATGCGGAGTGCGGAATCAGAAATGAAAAAGAGACTGCTGCTCATCATCGGGACGGACGCGCTGGGAAAGGAAGAGGATCTGGGCAAGATTCTCATGAAGGGGTTCCTTGAAACAATGAAAGTGTATAAGCAGCTTCCGCATACTCTGTTCTTTCTGAACGCGGGGGTGAAGCTCACCACCGTGAATGCCGAGACTGTCGGAATCCTGAAGGAGATTGAGGGCATGGGCACGGAGATCTATTCCTGCGGCACCTGCCTCAAACATTATAACCTCGAATCTGACATCAAGGTGGGCAAGCGCGGCGTCACGAATCAGGTCGTGGAAGGGCTGCAGGATTTCGACAAGGTGGTGTGGGTGTAGGGATTTTACAATGAATAGGAGGTGGTCTCATGCAACAAACAAGATTTCGGATGTTCCTGATCGTGAGTCTTATGCTTTTCATGTTTATTCCTGTTTTGGGATTCGCAAAGGAACGTACCGGCGCCGTGACCGTGCAGGTGAATCTGAACGCGCCCGAAGATGCGAAGGAGGTGAGGCTCTGGATTCCCTATCCTGTA
>JANONA010000082.1:0-3609 GCA_031420575.1 Nitrospirota bacterium
GGTTCACGGTTGGCTACTTTGCTCTCCTGATATTTTTTGAGTTGGTTGATGAATCCACGAACGGCAGCACATGTTCGTCTGGTCCCAGTTGCAAAGCCTCAATATCTTAACCGTTCAATCTTTATCGCTCTCCAACCTTAAACCGTGAACCTTGGAACTTTGAACCTGAGTAGTTACCCTTCTTCATTCATTTTCCTAAAGCGTGATCATCCCTGAAAATCCTAAAAAGGCAAGAGCGATGAGCCCTGTCAGAATGAATGAAATCGGCAAGCCCTGAAAGGATTTGGGAATATCCGCAAGCTCCAGCTTCTCCCGAACACTTGCCATGATAATGAGGGCCAGGCTGAACCCAAGACCCGAACCCAGGGCAAGGGCCATGCTCTCGAAGAGGCTGTAGTGTTCATCGGCGTTGATGAGCGGCACGGCGATGATGACGCAGTTCGTCACGATCAGCGCCAGGTATATCCCCAGTTTATAGTACAGCGCCGGGGTAACTTTCCTCATGATCGTGTCCGCCGCCTGTACGAAGGCCGCTACCACGCCGATGAAAATAACGATCTTCAGGAATCCAAGCTGAAAGGGAACCATGACATACGTATATATCAGCCAGTTCAAGGCCGCCGAGATCAGCATAACCGCTGTAAAGGTAAAACTCATGCCTACCGCCGTCTCCATCTTCTTGGTCACGCCGAAGAAGATGCACAGCCCGAGGTAGCGCGCAAAGACGAAGTTATTAATGAGCGCGGATGCAATAAATATGGTAAATACTGTTTCCCACATGTTCCCTCCGGATTATTCAGTTCGGAGTTGCGAGTGCGGAGTTCGTAGTGTAAACAAATGTTTCAATAAAACCTTATTATTCCGCATTCCGCATTCCGCACTCCGCACTCCGCAATTCCTAATGCGCTCCCCCGCCCGACCCCGTGCCGCCGTAGAACCTGCGGTCTATCCAGTTGAGGAAGCCCATGATAAGACCCATGGCGAAAAACCCGCCCGTGGGTAAAATCATGATCAGGAGCGGTTTCAGCGGTTTGCCGTCCAGCGATAATATCTGGTATCCCCAGAGCGCTCCCTTGCCGAGGAATTCCCTGAAAACACCGATCAGCACGAGGGCGAGCAGAAAGCCCATCCCCATTGCCGCGCCGTCAACGATCGACGGCAACAATTTGTTCTTGCTCGCAAACATCTCCGCACGGGAAAGAACGATGGCGAAAGCGACGATGAGCATGATATAAAGACCCATATCCTTGTAAACCGCTCTTTGGTAGGCGGCCATCACCTGATCGGTCACCGTGACCCAGGTGGCAATGATGAACATATAGGAAGGGATGCGTACTTTCGGACTAATAAAATTTCTGAGGAGAGAAACGGTGGCATTGACCATGGTCATGACGAAAAGCACCGCCACGCCCATGAGAAATCCGTTCTTCACGCCGCTCGTAACGGCCACGGCCGGGCAGAGCGAAAGGGCAAGCCTGAAGACCGGGTTTTCGCCGAAAATACCGTTTTTGACGATGGTCCCGTAATTGACCGTATTGCTCATTTGATCACCTCCGCTGGCGCCGTCTTGAGGCCCGCTCCATACGTATCAACGAGCGTCTGTACCGCGTCCTTCACGCCGTTCGTTACGGCGCGGCACGAGATCGTTGCGCCCGTTATTGATTGAATATTCTCTTTGGTTTCCCCTTTTATCAATTTAATTTGCGGCAGCGACTTCCCCTTAAACTGATCGGTGAAGCTCTTCTCCTCAATCTGATCACCCAGGCCGGGCGTCTCACCATGGCGCAGGATTTTAACGTCCTTGATCTTCAGATCGGTGTCGAGAGAAACGAGCATCTGAATGAAACTTGAATATCCTTTACCCGCGGTGCTGGCGATATAGGCTACCGGCTTCGCGCTGGAGGTGGCGAGGTAATACTCAAAAGACTTGCCGTGGATGGTCCAATTCCCCGCCGGTTTAATAGGATCGGTGGCCTCAGGCGCCATCTCTTTCAGCGCCGCTTCCTTTTCCTTCTTCTCGGCATAAAATCTCACCGGAGAGGTATATTTATACGTGACCCCGATGATCAAGCCCGCGCCAATAAAGATTGCGACAAGGCCCAGGGTTATCTTCACTAATTCCTTCATCTCTTCACCCCCCTGGCCTCTGCCTTGCCGAAGACGCGGCTCCTCATACCGCGGTCAAGGAGCGGGGCAAAACAGTTCATGAGGAGAATGGCGAACATCACGCCCTCGGGGTAACCGCCTTTGAGGCGGATGAGCGCCGTAAGCGCTCCGCACGCGACGCCGAACACCACCTGGGCGCTGCGAATCGACGGGCCGGTCACGTAATCCGTTGCCATGAAGAATGCGCCGAGGATGAGCCCGCCGGACATCATATGGAAGATCGCATCGCCGGACATGAGGCCTTCTTTCCCCCCAAAGATCCATGTAAGGACGCCGACGGTGGCGATGAACGGGATCGGGACATGCCACGTAATATACCGTTTTATGAAAAGGAACGCGGCGCCGAGCAGCAGCGCAATCACCGAGGTCTCGCCGAGCGACCCTCCCCGATTTCCTATGAATAAATCCTGATACAGAGCGGCCTTGGTGTGATATATCTCGAGGAGCCTTGACATCCCATCCTCTTTGAGGATGACTAACGGGGTCGCAAAGGTCTTCGCATCCACACCCATGGCCTGGGTTGGAACGAAGGTGGTCATTATCTTCGGGAAACTGATGAGCACGAATGCCCTGCCGATGAGCGCCGGGTTGAAGATATTGTATCCGAGTCCGCCGAAGAGGTGCTTCGTGATGACGATGGCCACAAAGGACCCGATCGCCGGGATATAAAGCGGCGCATTCGAGGGAAGGTTCATGGCAAGAAGCAGGCCGGTCAGGAATGCGCTGCCGTCGGAGAGCGTAACCGGCTTCTTCAGCATCCGCTGCACCGCGGCCTCGGACAGGAGAGACGTCACAAGGCAGACAAGAATGACCATGACTGCCGGCATGCCGAAGAAATAGACCGACATGAGCGTCGCGGGCAGGAGCGCTCCGCTCACGGTCCACATGATCTTTGCCGTGCTCTCCTCGTCGTGCATGTGAGGCCCGATCGAGACGATCAGCTTGGATTGCTCTTTTGGTTGTTCCTTTGCGGCTGCTTCCATTCGCTTATCCCTCGTTAGATTCAGACTATCAGATGACAGACTATCAGACGACAGACTGTGTCAAAAGATTCAGTTTATCTTCTGTCTTCTGTCTTCTGACTTCTGACTTCTGTCTTCTGACTTCTGACCTCTGTCTTCTGTCCTCTGACTTCCGTCTTCTGACTTCTGTCTTCTGACTTCTGTCCTCTGCCGTTAATTCTTCTTCTTCGCCAGTTCCTTTTTCGCCTGCTTCACCCACTGCACCATCGGTCGGTTGGCAGGGCAGACAAAAGTGCAGGAACCGCACTCAAAGCAATCCATCAGGTTGTATTCCTTCGCATCCTGGTAATGTCCCTTCTCAATATAGAGACCGAGGAAGGATGGCTGGAGCTTCATGGGGCAGGCGTCAATGCACCTGCCGCAGCGGATACACGGGCCGTAGGACTTCACGCTTACTTCGGCTCTGGGGAGAACGGTTATA
>JANONA010000083.1:0-5597 GCA_031420575.1 Nitrospirota bacterium
AAAGCGCTTGCCGACATTAAAGGCAAACCCATGATCCAGTGGGTCTATGAACGCACCAAACGTTCAAAGCTGATCAACAGGGTCATTGTGGCTACTGATGACGATCGTATCCTCACGGCCGTGCAGTCCTTCGGCGGCGAGGCAATGATGACCTCTTCGCATCATGCTACCGGCACCGACCGGATCGCGGAAGTCGCGAAGTCGCTTGACTGCGGTATCGTGGTCAATGTGCAGGGGGACGAACCCCTGATCCAGCCCGCCATGATCGACGAAGCAATCGCGCCGCTTGCGCATGACGCTTCCATCCCCATGGGCACGCTTTGCCGAAAGATCGAGGACCGGGAGGAGGCCTTTGATCCGAATGTCGTCAAGGTGGTCTTCGACAAAAACGGTTTTGCGCTCTACTTTTCCCGCGCGCCCATTCCCTGGGACCGCGATTGCTGGGCCGGCAAAAGCTCATGGAAGGAATTGTCTCTTGAAGGCCCGCTGTATAAGCATATCGGTCTCTATGTGTACCGCAGGGCGTTTCTCCTTGAATACGCTCACCTGCCGCAGACCGCGCTCGAAGCCGCGGAAAAGCTCGAACAACTCCGGGCGCTGGAGCATGGATACAGAATAAAGACCGTTATCACCCGGCATGAATCGTTTGGTGTTGACATCCCCGCCGATTTGAGTAAAATACTGAATCGTATAAAGGAAAGTTGAGAAGAGGAATGGAAAAGACACCAACAAAATATATCTTCGTTACTGGCGGCGTGGTCTCGTCGCTCGGGAAGGGGCTTGCGGCCGCTTCGATCGGGGCGCTCCTCGAGGCCCGGGGGCTCAAGGTCACCTTCCTGAAGCTCGACCCGTATATCAATGTGGACCCTGGCACCATGAGCCCGTACCAGCACGGTGAAGTATATGTGACCGACGACGGCGCCGAGACGGACCTGGACCTCGGCCACTATGAGCGGTATACCAACGTTACCACCGGTCAAAAGAACAACTTCACCTCCGGCAGGATCTACAACAATGTTATCACCAAGGAGCGAAGAGGGGACTACCTCGGCGGCACGGTCCAGGTGATACCGCATATCACGGATGAGATCAAGCGCGCCATCACGGACCTTGCGGACGATGAAGACATCGTGATCGTTGAGATCGGGGGCACCATCGGCGATATCGAGAGTCTTCCGTTCATCGAGGCAATCCGGCAGCTTCGATACAGCCTCGGCAGACAGAACGTGCTCTACATCCATCTCACGCTCGTGCCCTTCATCAAGGCCGCGGATGAGCTCAAGACCAAACCCACGCAGCATAGCGTCAAGGAGCTTCTGTCCATCGGTATCCAGCCTAATATTCTGCTCTGCCGAAGCGACCGACCCATCCCCGGTGACATGAAGAAAAAGATCGCGCTCTTCTGCAACGTGGAAGAGAACTGCGTCATTACGGCCCAGGACGTGGAGACCATCTACGAGGTACCGCTGAAACTTCATGCCGAAGGGCTTGACGACCGAATCCTCGAAGCGCTCCAACTCAAGGTGCCGGACAACAACCTTACCGCCTGGGAAACGATCGTCCGGAAAACCAAACAGCCGGCCAAAAACGTCACGATCGCCCTTGTCGGCAAGTATATCGAACTCAAGGAAGCGTACAAGAGCCTGGGTGAAGCGCTCACCCACGGCGGCATTGCCAATGATGCGAAGGTTGCCATCTGTTGGGTCGATTCCGAGGACATTGAAAGCAAGGGCGCGCGGGAAGTCCTCAAGGGCATGGACGGCATCCTTGTTCCGGGCGGGTTCGGTAACCGCGGGGTCGAGGGGAAGATAGAGGCGGTAAAATATGCGCGGGAGGGGAAAATACCCTACTTCGGCATCTGTCTCGGCATGCAGTGCGCCGTCATCGAGATCGCACGTGATCTGGCCGGCATCCGGGAAGCGAACAGCTCGGAATTCGATCAAAAAACGACCCAGCCTGTTATTTACCTGCTCGAACACTGGTATGACTATCGGAGCCAGTCCATGCAGAAGCGCGATGTGACCAGCGACAAAGGCGGCAGCATGCGCTTAGGCGCCTATCCGTGCAGTATCGAGAAGGGGACCATCGCTTACCAGGCCTATGGCACGAACGAGATATTCGAACGCCATCGCCACCGCTATGAGTTCAATAATAAGTATCGGGATGTCTTGAAGGCGGCGGGGCTGGTGATCAGCGGGATATCTCCTGACGGGGAATTAGTCGAGATCGTGGAACTCAAGGACCACCCCTGGTTCCTCGGTTGTCAGTTCCATCCGGAGTTCAAATCAACGCCGCGCAAGCCGCACCCGCTCTTTACGTCCTTCATCGCCGCGGCGATAAAGAAAAAAGTTCTTAGTTCTTAGTTCATAGTTCTTAGTTAAAAGTCGCAACTCAAAACTTAAAACTCAAAACCAATTAAAGGGTGAAATACTTTGACCAGAGAAATCCGTTTTAAAAATATTACTATCGGCGGTAATAATCCCTTTGTGCTGATCGCGGGACCCTGTGTGATCGAGTCGGAGAGCGCTACCCTCGAAGCAGCGGCGCGGCTCAAGCGGATCACCGCGGACCTCGGCATCCCTTTTATTTTCAAGTCCTCGTTTGACAAGGCGAACCGCAGTTCAGTGAAGTCCTTTCGGGGACCGGGGATGAAAGAAGGACTTCGGATACTCGGCCGCGTGGGTAAAGAGCTTGACTTGCCGCTCCTCTCGGACGTACACCGCTTTGAAGAAATAGGGCCGGCTGCGGAAGTCATAGACATCATGCAGATCCCCGCTTTCCTCTGCAGGCAAACCGATTTCGTCATAGACGTAGCAAAGACCGGCAGGGTGGTGAACATCAAAAAGGGGCAGTTTCTCGCACCCTGGGATATCAAGAACGCCGCGGAGAAGGCGTCGTCCACGGGCAACGACAAGATCATCATAACCGAACGGGGTGTATCGTTCGGGTACAATAATCTTGTTGCGGACATGCGGTCGCTACCCATCATACGGGGGTTTGGGTATCCCGTGGTGTTCGACGCGACTCACTCGGCGCAGTTGCCGGGAGCAGGGGGCATCGCATCATCGGGAGACCGAAAGTTCGTGCCACACCTGGCAAGGGCTGCGACGGCCGTAGGAATAGACGCCCTGTTCATGGAAGTGCATGCCTGCCCGGACAAGGCGCTCTGCGACGGGCCGAACATGATGAGCTTGGACGAACTTCCCGCGTTGCTCGAACAAGTCCGGGAAATCGATAGGATCGTAAAACGATGATAGAACAAGCGAAAAAAGTTCTGAGAATAGAAGCTGAAGCAATTGCGGCGCTCATTGATCGTGTGGATGAACGGTTTGAGCGGGCTGTGGAAATGATCCTGAGCTGTAAGGGCCGTGTGGTGGTGACGGGCATGGGCAAATCCGGCCTGATCGGCAAGAAAATTGCCGCTACGCTCGCGTCCACCGGCACGCCCGCGCTCTTTCTGCATCCCGCCGAGGGCATCCATGGCGACCTTGGCATGGTTATGAGAGGGGACATAGTGATCGCTTTGTCCAACAGCGGTGAGACCGAGGAAATAGCAAAAATGCTGCCGTCGCTCAAACGGCTGAGCATACAAATCATCGCGCTTACCGGGAATCCGGAGTCCACCCTGGCGAAAAACAGCGACGTGGCGATTGACGTCAGCGTGAAGGAAGAGGCCTGCCCCCTGGGACTCGCGCCGACGGCAAGCACCACGGCGACACTCGCCATGGGAGACGCCCTGGCTGTCGCGCTTTTGGACCAGCGCGGGTTTAAGGAAGAGGACTTTGCCTGTTTCCACCCCGGCGGCGCTCTGGGCAAGAGGCTCTTGCTCCGTGTCCGCGACCTGATGCACGCGGGAAACGCCATTCCCCTCGTATCCGAGTCAACGCTGATCAAGGACGCGATCTACGAAATATCGTCAAAGAAGATGGGGGTCACCGCGGTCGTGAACGCATCCGGAAACCTGGTCGGCGTCATTTCCGACGGCGATCTCCGGCGCTGGATGGAAACAACCGAGAAAACGGGTGAGAACCTGCTTGCGAAGCAGGCAAAGGAGATCATGACGAAAAACCCGAAGGTCGCCAGGAAGGACTCCCTGGCGGCGGAGGCAGTGTCCATCATGGAAAAAAACTCCATTACCTGCCTCATCGTCACAAGCGAAAATGCCGTGCCTGAGGGGGTTATTCACCTTCATGACCTGCTCAAGGCAGGGGTGGTGTAGCCGGGAAGTACAGAGTACGGAGTACAAAGTTCAGAGTTAAAAGTTCAAAGTTCGGAGTTCATGAGAAAAACTAAAGTCAGCTTTAAGTCAAAGGTAAAGAAGATCAAGCTTCTGCTGCTTGATGTCGATGGCGTCTTGACCGACGGCGGGATCATCCTTGACAATCAGGGGAATGAGCTCAAGGCCTTCCATGTGCGCGACGGGCATGGCATCAAAATGGCGCAGCAGGCCGGCATCATTGTTGGTATCATCACCGGTAGAAAATCAGAGGTCGTGAATATCCGCGCTCGTGAACTTGGCATTCAAGAAGTGCATCAGGGCACGCACGACAAGATCAGCGTCTACGATTCGGTCATTGCAAAATACGGACTGCGTGATAATGAAGTGGCGTACATGGGCGACGATGTTGTGGATCTCGATATCTTCAAACGCGCGGGAATGGCCGTGACCGTTGCCGATGCCGACCCCGCGGTAAGGCCTTTTGTGGACATGACCACGAAAGCAGCCGGCGGCAGGGGAGCCGTGCGCGAGTTCATCAACATCATCCTCAAGATCCAGGGCAAGTCGGGCGCCTCATGAGCGGATGGGTACTGAAGACGAGAAAAGGGATTTCTCGCCTGTCCCTGATATGGCTGACCAGACTCATCGAGCTGTTCTCGCTGATCGTCCCCTATCGTCCGGGGGTATGGGCAGGGGGGGTACTTGGATTCATTGCCTACTATCTGCTTCCCCGTGAGCGGAAGAGGGCGGTGAAGCACCTGACCGTGGTGTGTAGTGAAAAAGACAGTTCCTGGATACACCGTACAGCGAGAAGTTCCTTTATACACCTCGGCAAATCCTTGCTCGAGGTCATGCTTATGTCATCCCACCGTCTTGCGCGGGTTGTTGAATTCCAGGGTGAAGAAAACCTCCTCGCCGCGATGAAGCGGGGGAAAGGGGCTGTATACGTTACCGGCCATATCGGCAACTGGGAGCTGATGGGCCATGCCGTGTCATCACGTTTTCCGCTCAGCGCGGTGGCGGCGCCCATTGAACCGGAACAGGTCAATGACATGATCATACGCCTGCGCGCCAGAATGGGCATCAGGACCATTCTGCGCGGCAGGCCGGGCGCATCCAGGGAATTAATCCGCGTCTTCAGGGAAAACCGCATCCTGGGGATCATCATCGACCAGGATACTGACGTGGAGGGAGCGTTTGTGGATTTTATGGGCAAGCCTGCCTGGACGCCGACAGCCGCAGCCTCCATGGCGATCAGGTTCGGCGCGCCGGTGATCTACGGATACATCCAGCGCGGCAAAGACAACCGGCACACGGTGCATATCGAAGGACCGCTGGAACTGATGAACACCGGTGACCGGGAACAAGACATCATAGC
>JANONA010000084.1:0-5191 GCA_031420575.1 Nitrospirota bacterium
GCAGATGTGGGCGGAGTCGAAAAGACGATTAACATGCTCCTGGAGCCTGAACACCGCCGATCCATTGTCGGTCTTATAGCAACGGATACCCTCGAACACACCGTGCCGTAGTGCATCGAGTGCGTCAGGATATGCACTTTGGCATCGTCCCACTTCACGAACGAACCGTTCATCCAGATCTTTTCCGTGGCCTGAAGCATAGACGACATTTATAACAGTCTGATGCAACGTTGTCAATTGTTTTTTTGCAATTGGTTGAGCTGAACTTATGCTATAATCAAGACAATCTCAAAAGTTCTCTGACAAAAGAAAAGATATTCCGACAGTACTATAACCAACCAGAGGAGGTCCTATGCAGATCAAAACCATTTTATTCCCGACCGACTTCTCGAACGGCGCGCGCGCGGCCATGGACCACGCCGTCTCGCTGGCCATGGATTACCAGGCGAAGCTCATCCTGCTGTATGTGATCCAGGACATCAGCATTGCCGAGTGGTACATCCCCTCGACCCTTGTGGTGGCCGATCTGGCGGAGGATATGCGGAAGAGCGCGTCGCGGGAGATGGACAAGTGGATTGCGGAGGTTTCCGCGAAGGTGAACGACGTGGAGAAGATGGTCGTGCGCGGCGTGCCGTTCGTCGAGATCATCAAGACCGCGAAAGAGAAGAGCGCGGACCTGCTCGTCATCGGCACCCATGGCAGGACGGGCATCGATCACCTGCTCTTCGGGAGCACCGCGGAGAAGGTCGTGCGCAAGGCGGCCTGTCCCGTGCTTACCGTGCGGATCGCGGGCAAGGAGTTCAAAATGCCGTAGTTCGTTGCAAATCAAATTCCGCGCAAAATAAATGGAACCTAAATCCTGCAATCAGCCACGGACTAACACGGACAAAAGCAGTACTATGATAGATACAGCCTCTCTACTTAAACTCACTTGAAAGGTGAACAGGTTTTTATTCATAACTTATTGAAAAGACTGATATAGTCCGTGAAAGTCTGTGGCTAAATGCATTTTTTAGGTGGCAAGTTTTGTCCGGTTTATGCTGTTTTTTCCTTCTTTTCCTTCTTGTCGACGATACAGTAAATACCGCCTTCACGGAGGCCGGGCCGGTAGCAGCCGTTGCAGGAGATGCACGTAGCGCGTGTCGTGTCGCCGGCCTGCCAGCGCTTGACCAGCCCGGGCTCGCGAATAAAGGGCCGGGCCAGAGACACGTAATCCGCCTCGCCCTTATCGAGGATCGACTTGATGAGGCCAAAGCTCCTGAGCCCGCCGACCACCATGACGGGACAGCGGACCGCTTGCTTGATGCTCACGGCAAGCGGCAGGTTATAGGCCTCCTGCTCCCGGGTCTCGATCTTCGAACGCACCGGCGTCCTGTCCTTTGAGGCCGGCGTCCCGCCGCTTACTTCGATGGCGTCAATGCCCTCCTTGTCGAGAACCTGTGCGGCATACCGCGCATCATCGATCTCCAGCCCCTTCTCAAGAAAATCCGATCCGTTCAGCTTGACCAGAACCGGGAACGAAGCGCCGACCGTGCTCCGCACACGACCGTATACCTCCCTCAGAAAACGGCACCGGTTCTCTATGCTCCCGCCATAGGAATCGGTCCTCTGGTTCGTCAGGGGAGAGAGGAACTGGTTGATAAGATAGCCGTGCGCCGCATGAAGCTGCACCGCATCGAACCCCCACGCCCTGGCCCGCCCCGCGCAGAGACCAAAGGCCGCCACGACCTCGTCAATGTCCCGCGTGCTCATCTCCGACGGCGGCACGGAGAACTGGGGCGTCTCCACGGCCGACGGCGCAATGAGCCTGTTCCCGGCCTGAGCCCTTCCCTGGCCGCCGGCATGCACAAGCTGCATGCAGAGCTTCCCTCCCTCATCATGCACCGCGGCGCTGAGCGCCTTTGCCTGCTGTGCAAAATCATCGCTCTGGGCGCCCATTGATCCGGGCATCTGTTTTCCATCGATGCGAACAAAGGCGTAGCCCGTAATAATAAGCCCGACCCCGCCCCGCGCAAGCGCACGGTAGCAATCAGCGAGCTTTTGCGTCGGTCGCCCGTCCTCTTCGCACATCCCTTCCCAGGTGGCGGAGCGCACAAAGCGGTTCCTGAGCTTCATGCCGTTTATCGTGGTCGTTTCGAAAAGATTCTTCATAATAGAGCTCCTCATTTCATAAAAATGTGCTGCACTGTACCACACCTGTTTCTTCAAGTCAAAAGAGAATCAAACCGGGGGTGTGCGGCAAATTTGCCGGTAAAATGCTGTTATGATTTTCCCTGGCACTGTCCGTTCGGGGAACGGACCCTACGCCTTTGTAGGGCGCGCTTCCCAAACGCGCCGAACAAACGTACCTGCAATTTTGTCGCTGTGCTAATTCGTATTACAAATTCCAGTTGCCTTATTCAATCTCTTGAAATATAATGTCGCACAATCAATCCGATGAAGGAGCGCCGCACATGGGCAAAAATCTCGTTTATAAAATATTGGAAGCTCACCTTGTCGAGGGGAAACTTGAACCGGGGACGGAGATCTCCATCAAGATCGACCAGACGCTGACTCAGGACGCAACGGGCACCATGGCTTATTTGCAGTTCGAGGCCATGGATGTGCCGCGTGTCAAGACCGAGCTTTCGGTGAGCTATGTGGACCACAACACGCTTCAGGACGGATTCGAGAACGCTGACGACCACCGGTATTTGCAGACCGTTGCATCAAAATACGGGATACACTATTCAAAGGCGGGGAACGGCATCTGCCACCAGGTGCATCTCGAGCGTTTCGGCAGGCCCGGTAAGACACTTCTCGGGTCCGATTCTCACACGCCCACGGGCGGCGGCATCGGGATGATCGCCATCGGCGCGGGCGGGCTGGATGTCGCCGTGGCCATGGGCGGCGGGCCCTTCTCCCTCACCTGTCCCCGGGTGGTGAAGGTGAACCTCTCGGGAAAGCTTCAGCCCTGGGTGTCGGCCAAGGACGTTATCCTCACGGTCCTCAAGATGCTCACGTCTAAGGGAAACGTCGGCGCCGTGATCGAGTATGGCGGCGACGGCATCAAAACGCTTTCCGTGCCCGAGCGCGCAACCATCACGAACATGGGCGCGGAGCTCGGCGTAACGACATCGGTCTTCCCCAGCGACGAGATAACGAAGACATTCCTCAAGGCGCAACGGAGAGAATCCGAGTGGCAGGCGCTTGCCGCTGACGCTGACGCGACGTACGACAAGGTGATCGAGCTTGACCTCGCTTCCGTGGTGCCGCTCATGGCCAAGCCCCACTCTCCGGACAATATCAGTACCGTAAAGGAGCTTGCTGGAACGAAAGTGGACCAGGTGATGGTTGGCTCCTGCACGAACTCTTCGTACCGCGACCTGATGATCGTTGCGTCAATGTTACAAGGAAGAAGGGTGTTCCCTGACGTGAGTTTCGGCGTAGCGCCGGGCTCGCGACAGGCGCTCGAGATGATCGCAAAGAACGGCGCGCTGGCTGATATTATTTCTTCTGGCGCGAGAATACTCGAATCCACCTGTGGGTTCTGCATCGGGAGCGGCCAGGCGCCGAAGACCGACGCGGTCTCCATCCGCACGAGCAACAGAAACTTCGAGGGCCGTTCGGGTACGAAAAGCGCAAAAGTTTTTCTCGTGAGCCCCGAATCCGCCGTGGCAGCCGCGCTCACCGGCGGCATCATGGACCCGCGCGAGCTTGGCATTCCCTATCCCGAGCTCGCGATGCCCGAACAGTTCCTGATCGACGACTCGATGATCCTCCCGCCCGCCAAAGACCCGCTATCGGTGACCGTCTATCGGGGCCCGAATATCGGCGACCCGCCGGCAGCGGAACCGCTTCCCGACATCATTCAGGGCCTCGTGGCGATCAAGGTCGGCGACAAGATCACCACGGACCACATCATGCCTGCGGGAGCGAGGCTGAAATACCGCTCAAATGTGCCGAAATACGCTGAATTTGTCTTTGAGGGCGTGGATGCGGGATTTTCGAAAAAAGCGCTCGAAAACAAGAAAGCGGGAGTGCATACTATCGTGCTCGCCGGCGCGAGCTACGGTCAGGGTTCGAGCCGCGAGCATGCGGCCATCTGTCCAATGTATCTCGGCGTCAAAGCGGTGATCGCGAAATCATTCGAGCGCATCCACGCGGCCAACCTCATCAACTTCGGCATCCTGCCGCTCTTCTTCGCGAACGAGGCGGATTATGATGCGATCGGGGTAAATGATAAGATCGAGATCAACAGGATTAAGGCGGCACTCGGGAAGGGCGCGGATTTGACACTGAAGGACATGACGAACGGAAAGAGCATTACACTCAAGTACTCGCTGAGCTCACGACAGCGGGACATTCTTCTGGCGGGGGGGCTGTTGAACTATACGAGAACGCAGGCGAAGTAACCTTTTCGAGCGTCATACCCGCGCGCGGAAATTCAGCGGCTTTGTAGTGATGAGGAGTATTTTAATCATGCCTGTCTTAGTCAAGCACGATGAAAGACGGCGTGTTTTTTAAGGCGCGATCAAAGGACGCGGTGGCATCACAACCCTGCGCCTGATTGATCCTGCCGATCAGATAATCAGCAAGGTCGCCGCGTCCGTCCCGATAATCATGCACCGCCTGACGCGTAAGGTCCTTTCGCTCAAGCTCAAATTGCCTCGTCGCGAGGATTTTTTCAAGAACGTCCGCGATAGCTCCCCTGTCATATTCGTACGCGGATTCCAAAACCCACACCAGTTCGCACAGAACTATATTGTTGATGAAACAGCTTTCACCGCTTGCGGCCGCTTTTCGTATGTACGCGACGGCCTTTTCCGCCTGCTTTTTATCGTCCTTTACCAGGTAACGAACGAGAATATTGGTGTCCAGTCCTTTCATCATGAGGCCTTATCTCCTCTTGAACCGTTTTCCAAGGGATTTTTTCATGTCCTCCACGGAGACGGCCTTCATTCCCGGCCTGTGCAGTATCCCCTCAAGATAGCCTACGTCAAGGGTCGCGGGCTCTAAAACGACTTTGCCGTTTACTGCAACGACAAAATCAATTCTGTCCCCGGGCTGGAGATGCAGGTGATCCCTGATCCTCTTGGGAATGGTTGTCTGGCCTTTTGATGTTATGAGGGATGCGGGCATACGCCATATCCTTTCTTAGGTTATATTCCTTACTTTATAGTAAGGCGAATGAGAAGCTTTGTCAAGAGCA
>JANONA010000085.1:0-2359 GCA_031420575.1 Nitrospirota bacterium
TCCGGCAGCATCAGCAGATACGTGTATGAGGTTCAGGTGGCGGAGCAGTATCGAGATACGGTCGAAGAGAGGGTAAAAGATTTTCTATCCCGCGCCTCGGTGCTCGTTGCCAAAGAGGGGAAACAAAAGGACATTCGACCGAGGATCGAGTCAATTACCGTTGGAGTGCGCGGTAATCCCGGGCTCATCGAAATCACGCTCGTTGACCAGGACCAGCTCAAGCCGCGGGTCCAGGACGTGATTGAGCAAATGTTCGGCATCGGGCGCGATCAGGCAACGCTCTTCAGGGTAACGCGGACCGCGGTGTATTGCAGGGAAAAGGACGAGTGGGTAAGCCCGATGGCGTATTGAGGATGGGTCAGATGCGGAGACAAGCAGTGGGTCAGATGATGACTCCAGCATCTACGGCTTCATTGAGCAGGCGCGATGCGGTAGCCGCATTTTTCTCTGCGATCCCGAATCTTTCCCTAACCGACGTGTTGGTCATCTGCTTGCGTGTCACATAGCGCAGGCACGCATGCAGATAGCAGGCCCGTACGCGATCTTCCTTATTCATCGCGGAAAGATCTTTATGGGCAAAGAGTACACTCCGGGTGAATCCTTCCGGGACCTCGAAAAGCGGGGGATGAGAAAACTGCCGTTTATACAATGGCTTTTTTAATATGAGCGCGCATATTCAGTTCATATCGCTCATTTGCCGGTTGTTTTTTCCATCGCTGAACCTTCAACATAATAGGCGCCGCGTCGCGTTCCTAAAGTTCTCCTTTTTGTCCCATAGATAATTCTCCGTTACTTCAACTTCTTTTTGCCGGTATGCGGCAATACTTTATAATTTTTGCTGCTAACCACGGGCGTACCTGTCTGCGCCTCTATATCCTTGCGTGTCCTGCCTGCCACGGCCCCGCCGTCATGGGCGTCTTTTTTGAGAGGCACAAAGCCCTTTGAAGCCCTGTCTCTGGTTATCTTCGTGGTCGTTGCTTCAGCCAGCATGGTCAAAATCAATTCAATGTCGGTCATATGGTCACGCAGGTTTTCCCGCTCCAGTCCCTTTACCTGTTTGTACTCATCAACCTTCAGGTCAAACGCGCCATGCATAATTTCATTGGTCAGGATGGCAAATTCCCGGTTGTCCCTGACTCCACGGTTTTTCCATTCATCGGTCAGGTCCTGGCGAACTGCAATCCCGCGCGTTCTCTTGTCTATCCATTCCTTGGGATACCCCTTCTTTTCGTAAAGTTCCTTCATCCGCTCCATTGAGAGTTCAGGGTCCTCTATCTCGTCAATCCGCTCTTTACCGACCCGTGCCAGCCAGCGCTTCAGCGGTTCAACCTTTGGAGAGGGGACCGACTGGATAATGCGGAACATAGTTTCGGTACTGGCGCAATCTGTGGCATACAGCTTGCCGTCAGCAGCGGCAAATTTCAGTTGTACGATATTTTCGTACAACTCAGAATACCCTTCATTGCCGAGCTTTCTTTTAAGATCGCTCCAATATCTCTTCGGGATGCTGCTGTCTGTCAAAACCTCAATAACATCAATGATTGAGAACCACCATTCCCCTTCATGAAATACTTTCCTGATATGTTTTCCTTGAAAGACAGCGAGTTTTTTGTTTTCAGCGTTGCTCATCTCTTTCCCTCCACGGAACTTTCGGGGAACTTTCGGGACGGGGGAACTTTCGGAGAACTTTCGGGACGTTGGAACTTTCGGAACGTTGTTACTTACGTTGCGTTATTGACTTTTCTCAATCTTCAACAGTCCCAACAGTCCGCAAATCTAGTGTTCTGCAATGCAATGTAAGTAACAACGTCCCGAAGATCGTCCACTCGGTCTCACGGGGAAGCTTGCATAATTCGCGCATGAGGCCGCGCAGGTATTCCGTGGAGCGATCAGTTGTCATGCTTAGGCCTCCTCGGGTACGGCATCGAAATCATTGTTAAGGGAGTTATCGCATCAGACAGCGGGGCTCTGCTCATACAAATACCGCTGAAACCCGACAAACACCCCCCTGATCTGCTCGGTCGTACCCAGGACCTTCGTCGCATCCGGAAGAGTGTGATATTTCAGCTTCAGCAACGGCGACAGTTTCTCCTGATCAAGCTCATCCACGCCCTCTTTCACATACTGCGACAACACAAAATCGAGGAAGGCCCGCTGCTTGTCCGTAAAGGTGGTAAGGATCTTCCCCTTCGCCCTGGTTGCCCGATCTTCTCGCGTGACCGGCTGCAGAGCAAAAGCGACATAAGCAAGCACATCAAACAAGTCGCTCTTTTCCGCATCAATGATCTTTTGCATTTCGGTCATCTGCTCTTTGCCAAAGCCCGCCTCCGCTAATCTCGACAGGAAGGCCTTGCGCGTA
>JANONA010000086.1:0-3254 GCA_031420575.1 Nitrospirota bacterium
TACGACTTCTGAGGTGAAAAAAGATAGAATGTGTTATTATGCCGCACAAAACACCGGACTCCTGTCTGGTGACGCAGCGGCAGCCCGAAGGGCTCACGCGGGCTTATCGCGGAGAGCCTTGAAGAAGCCCCCGGCTCCTGCCGGGGGAGTATCACTAACCGATGATTTTGATGAAAATTCCCCGTAGTTGTGGTTTTTGATAAGGAGAGACAAGAGTGGCTATTACGGTTAAGGGTCCCATCGTGGAGATGGACGGCGATGAGATGACGCGCATCATCTGGAGGATGATCAAGGACAAACTGCTCGCGCCCCATCTCAGGATGAACCTCAAATATTACGACCTTGGGATCAAGCACCGCGACGAGACCGGCGACCGTGTCACGATCGACGCCGCGAACGCGGTCATCGAGCATGGCGTGGGCGTGAAGTGCGCGACCATCACGCCGAACGCGGCGAGGGTCAGGGAATACGGCCTTAAGCAGGCCTGGAAGAGCCCGAACGGGACCATCCGCGGGTTGCTTGACGGCACGGTCTTTCGCAAACCCATTATCGTGAAGAACATCCCGCCGGCGGTGCGGAGCTGGAAAAAGCCGATCAGCATCGGCAGGCACGCTTACGGAGACATCTATAAAGCAGTCGAGTACAAAGCGCCGGCAGCGGGCAAGGCGGAGCTGGTGTTCACGCCCGCCGCGGGCGGGGAGAAGGTCTCGCTCCTTGTGCACGAGTTCAAGGGACCCGGCGTCCTCATGGGCATGCATAATACGGAGAAGTCCATCAGGAGCTTTGCGCGCGCGTGTATCAATTACAGTCTCGGCGAACAATGCGACCTCTGGTTCGGCGCCAAAGACACCATATCCAGGACGTACCACGGCTTCTTCAAAGAGGTTTTCGACCAGGAGGTAGAGGCGCGCAAAGCGGACCTTGACCAGGCCGGGATCACCTACCGCTACCTGCTGATCGACGATGCGGTGGCGCAGATCATGAAGGCCGAAGGCGGCATGCTCTGGGCCTGCATGAACTACGACGGCGACGTGATGAGCGATATGGTGGCCTCGGGCTTCGGGAGCCTGGGGCTCATGACCTCGATATTAGTCTCGCCCGAGGGCAAGTACGTGTACGAGGCCGCGCACGGCACGGTCATGCGCCACTACTACGAACACCGGAAGGGCAACCCCACGTCAACGAACTCCGTGGCTTCCATCTTCGCCTGGACCGGCGCGCTCGCGCGGCGGGGCGAACTGGATAAAACGCCAGAGGTGGCGGCCTTTGCCAGGAAACTGGAAGCGGTGGTGATCAATACCATAGAGGGCGGGGTCATGACCAAGGACCTTGCGGCGATCGCGGAACCGAGACCGGGGAACTATGCGCTGACCGAGGAGTTTATCGATGCGGTGGGCGCCCGCCTGTAAGGCCTCGCCCCGCGCCAATGCACCGAACATTTTTTCCCTTGAGCAAAGGATTTTAAGCTGTTGACAAGGGCTTTTGCGCCATGCTACTATTCAACCGCTTGCGCCACGGGGGTACTGATGGCAGGGGAAAAGATACTCGATATTGACGACAGCCCGACGGTCCAGCGGCTCATAGAGATGATCCTGACCTCGCAGGGCTACAAGGTCGTCCTTGCATCGGACGGCGAAGAGGGCATCGCAAAGGCGCGGTCGGAACGGCCCGCCGTGATCCTCGTTGACTTCGTCATGCCGAAGATGAACGGGTTCCAGGTCTGCAAAATACTGAAGGAAGACCCGGATTTCAAGGACACGCCCATTATTCTCGTGACCTCCAAGGGCGACAAAGTCGGCAGCAAATTCGTTGAGACCCTCGGCATTACCGAATATTTTACGAAACCGTTCCAGCCCGATGAGCTTCTCGCCAAGATCCGGGAAGTCATCGACAAGAGAAACGAGGCGCTGCCGCCGCCACCTCCCCGTGAGCTCACAAGAGAGACCAGGCCTGTTGCGCCGCCGCCGGCGCCGGGCTTGCAGCCGTCAGGGGGCGGCATTGAGGCCATGGTGCGCGCGCTTGTCGAGCAGGCGCTTGACGAGTTCGTAAAAACGACGCTTCCCGAGATGATTCGGAAGGAATTAACAACGGCGCGGCACGGAGGAGGAAGCGCCGGCATCCAGGGGAGCCTCGCTATCGTCCGGATCGTGGAAGTAATGCAGATGCTCGGACTCCAGCGCCAGATCGGCAAGTTAGTCATCACTCGCGCGGAAGACGCCGTTGAGGTCTATTTTAAGGACGGATTGGTCGTCTTTGCGTCGGCGAACTGCAACGGCGACGGCAAGACCGCGGTTGAGAGCTTGCTCAGGAAATCCTGCGGGGTAAACGAGGACAACCTCCGGCACGCGCAGCGCATCGCGGAGATGACCCGGCAGCCGATCGACCGGATCCTCGCCCAGGAAAAACTGCTCGACCAAAAGACCTTTGCCGAATGCCTCAGGCGCCATACCGAGTCGGCGGTGTACAAGGTCATGGCCTGGAAGGAAGGCTATTTTTATTTCGAGAAGACTAATCCCCCGGTCTTCGCCGCCCCGTTTCAGATTAAGGTGGACGATCTGCTTTTGGAGGGCGCCCGGCAAGCGGATGAATGGAGCCTCATCCGGCAAAAGATCCCGGATTTCACCATCGTATTCGAATCAATGATCGGAAATGCCGAGGAGCTCACGACGCGCGGGATGAGCGACACCGACCTGAAGGTGTTCTCGCTCATCAACGGAAGGCGGACCATTCAGGAGCTCATCGAGACGCTTTGTCTCGGTGAATTTGACGTGGCAAAGAGCGCGTTCATCCTGCTCTCGGTGAACCTGATCCGGCGGAAAAAATAAGCCGTTGTCCCGCGGGGCGGCAGGGGTCATAACACAAAGAAAAATAAAACGAAAACTTGACACACCCAAAGAAATGTGTTAATTTTCAACAATTCCGGGCATCAGGGAAAAAGGAGACAAGAATGGCCAAAATACTCATTGCGGACGACAGCCTGGCGGAGCTCCAGATCTTTCAACAAGCGCTTTCGACGACGGGCCATACCATCGTAACCGTTATGGACGGAGAAGCGGCGGAAGCGAAGGTACGGGCGGAGAAGATCGACCTGATCATCCTTGACGTGATCATGCCGAAGAAAAACGGATTCCAGGTCTGCAGAGATATCAAGGGCAACGACCAGTTTAAGAACATCCCGATCATTATGGTTACCTCCAAAGACCAGGAGAGCGACAAGTTCTGGGGGATGAAACAGGGCGCCGACGAGTATTTGA
>JANONA010000087.1:0-3188 GCA_031420575.1 Nitrospirota bacterium
GTATCGAGCACGATGATCGCGAGCGTAGACGAGACCACGGAGAGCATAGTCGACTTGCCGACGTCCTCCGCTCCTCCCTCAACGACTAATCCGCGGTAACAGCCGATCATAGCGATCACCACGGCGAAGACAACAGCCTTGAATATGCCCGAGTATACGTCCCTGAACATGAGCGCGTCCAGTGTCGCCCGAAGATAGGTATCGGGACTGACGCCGAGCCGCGTTGAGCCGAACAAAAAACCGCCGAACACGGCGGTGAAGCTCGCAAGCACGGTAAGCGCCGGAAGCGCGAGAAGCAGTCCGATGAAGCGCTGAACGACGAGGAACCGCACGGGATTGATGGCCATGGTCTCGAGCGCCAGGAGCTCCTCGGAGACCTTCATCGTGCCGATTCGGGCCGTGAAGGCCGCGCCCACCCTGCCCGCGATGATGATCGCGGTAATAAGCGGCCCCAGCTCCCGGAACACGGCAACGGCGACAAACCCCGGTATGTAATTCAGCCCGCCGACTTCCTTGAGCTGAAAAGAAATGAGCGCGGTCAACGCAACGCCGAAGAGCGCGGAAACCGTCAGGACAAGCGGCAGCGACTGGGCGCCGAGCTCATCTACATACTCGAGAAGCCTGGCCTGTTTGCGTTTTTTGCGGTCCGAGAGGAGAACAACCGACTGGACGACCGTCTCCCGGAACAGGGAAAAGAGGCTCGAAAGGTCCCGCAGGAACGTGATAAACGCCCTGCCGATGTGCCCGAATAGATTTTTCACTTACATCCTCGTCCCCTCACTGCAATCCGCAATCTCAAGCCTATCCTCTGTCTTCCGCCCTTCACTCCGCAATCCGCCTGCAATTCCTAACCCGGACAAGCCGGAACAAAAAGGGCCTCTCTCGCAGAGGCGCAGAGGGCGCAGAGTTAAATCAAATTCTTTAAGTCTTGGTTTTAACCCGGAATTTTGAGCTTTTCTCTGCGAACTCTGCGCCTCTGCGAGAAAAATTCTTGCCGTTTTGAGAGGATTTTGATTCTTAAGTTACTACAATCCCATTACCGCGTCGTTGAACGTCGCATAAATCTCGAACACGCTTGCAAGCCTGGCGAGCTCAAAAACATCCCTGACCGGCGGGCTCAACTCGAACAACCTGAGCCGCGCGCCTTTTTTCACGCAGTTCTGCATGACTTCGACGAGCGTCGCGATGCCGGAGCTGTCCATGTATCGCACCTGAGACAGGTCGATCAGAAGCGCCTTCATCCCCGAGGACTCCTGTTTGAAAACCTTCGCAAGCGCGTTTCTGACGTCCGATGACGTGTTCATATCCACATCGCCTTTCAGTCTCAACAGAAACCCGAGCTCGATTTTTTCGGTCACGATCTCAACCTTCATACACAACCTCGTTAATAATCATGAATGCGTTTTCTCCAGGGTCAAGACCGTCCCGGCAGCGCCGCTGGTATCATACTCCACCCTGTCGAACACCTCGGCCATGAAGTGCGTGCCGAGTCCTCCCGGGCGAATATCGTCAAGCTTCCGGGGAGCGATCTTCGTAACATCCGGCTTCTTGCCGGAATCCATCAGCTCGAGCTTCAGTTTTGTCCGGTCCACAAACACCTTCAGCGCTATCGTCCCGGAATAATCGCCTTCGTAAGCGTATTTGATGATATTGGAGCAGGCTTCATCGACAGCAAGCACGATCTTGCGAGCTTCTTTTTTGGAAAAACCCGAACCAATCACGACAGGATAGAGCGCGCTCCGTATAACATACAGGTACTTGGGATGGCTCGGCACAATCAACGTCATCTTTTCCATCATCAATCCCCCATCCCCTGCCTGCCGTCCCCTGTCTCCTGTCTCCTGTCTCCTGTCTACTATCTACTGTCATCTGTCCCCTGTCTACCGTCTACTGTCCTCTCAACGCGCCAAAGCATACCAGGGTCATGTCATCGTGCTGCGGGGACAGGCCGGTAAACTTGTTCACATCATCAATGATCGCCGTCTTCAGGGCCTCGGGAGTTGAAGAACTCTTGCGGATCAACGCCTCGAACCGGTCATAAGCATAGAGCTCTTCCCTGGCATTCATCGCCTCAATGATGCCGTCGGTGTACAGGATGACCGTATCTCCCGGTGCGAGCGCGGCAATCTCCTGGCCGTATTTCATGCCTGCCACCATCCCCAGCGGTGCGCCGCCTGCTTTTGCCAGCTTTACCAGCGATCCATCCGTCCTCTTGATGATCGGCGGAAGATGACCGGCATTCGATAGAGTAAGCTTTCCCGTTTGCGAATCGAGTTCAACATACAGAAGCGTGGCGAACATCCCGCGCCTGCTCCGTTCGGCGAGAAGGTTGTTCAGTTTTTCGAGCGCCGCTGCCGGGTCCTTCTCGGTGAACGCAAGAGTCCGGAGGTCGCTCCCCAGCTTCGCCATATAAAGGGCCGCGGGCACGCCCTTGCCCGATACGTCGCCGATCACGAGCCCGGTGCGGTTTTCACCCAGTTTGATAAAATCATAAAAATCTCCGCCTACTTCCTGGGCCGGCGTATAGTGGGCGCTGAACTGGTAGTTCGCGAGCTCCGGGGTCTTCTGCGGAAGGAAGCTTTCCTGCACCGTACGAGCGAACTCCATATCCTTCACAAAACGCTGCTTTTCCATCAGGCTCTTGTGCATCTTGGCATTCTCGATAGCGATGGCCGCCAGGCTGCAAAGCGCGATGAACAGTTCAAGGTCATCCTGATCAAATGGCTTATTGTCGAGCCTGTTGATCACCTGTGCCACGCCGGTAATCCGCTCACCTACTTTGAGCGGGACGGTGATCATCGATTTTGTCCGATACCCCGTGGCGTCGTCATGGGCGCGATGGAACTTCGGGTGGGTATAGGCATCCTCCAGCAAAAGCGGTTTGCCTTCCTGCGCCACGGTGCCGGCGATCCCCTGCCCCAGCTTCAGCCTGAACTCCTGTTTAAGCTTTTCTCCGACCGTTCCGAGCGCTACCTGGTAAACAAGCTCGTTCGTCTTCTCATCAATCAGCATGAGGCTCGAAGCATCGGCATTCATCACCTGCTTCGAGATGGCCATCATGTTCTCGAGTATCTGATCGAGGTTGAGGGTCGAGCTGATAAGCGCGTTCACTTCAATGAGCGTGGAGAGACGCTTCACTTTCAGTTCAAGGCGAGCAGTGTTATTAGGTTTCTTCATAGGGTAAAATA
>JANONA010000088.1:0-3658 GCA_031420575.1 Nitrospirota bacterium
CGGTTCCGGTTATATGAAGGAATACCCCCTTGAAAAAATGATGCGCGACGCCAAGATCCTCCAGATCTACGAGGGCACGAACCAGATCCAGCGCAATGTCATCGCCCTCGATATGATCAAGGAAGCAAATAGACAGAAATAATCAGAAGACAGACGTCAGAGAACAGAGGACAGACGCGGGTCCAGCCGATGTGGCTGCCCTCTTTCGGAGAAAAGAACCATGAACATCATTGTCCTGGTCAAGCAGGTCCCCGACACCTCGGAAGTGAAGATCAACCGCGAGACGAACACGCTCATCCGCGACGGGGTCCCGAGTATTATCAATCCCTACGACATGTATGCCATTGAAGAGGCGCTCCGTTTGCGCGAACAGCACGGCGGCAAGGTGACCGCGGTGACCATGGGACCGCCTCAAGCAGCCGATTCGCTTAAAGAGGCTGTTGCCTTGGGCGTGGATGACGTTGTGCTCCTGTCGGACCGGGCTTTTGCCGGAGCGGATACCTGGGCGACGTCATATACTCTCGCGAAGGGTATCAGGAAGATCGGCAATTTCGACCTGGTGATCGCGGGCAAGCAGGCCATCGATGGTGACACTGCCCAGGTCGGCCCGGAAACCGCGGACATGCTCGGCATCCCTTTTATCGCCTATATACGGAAGATAGAAAAGGTGGAAAACTCGACGATGACGGCCGAGCGCATGATGGATGAGGGCTACGATGTGGTCGAGACCCCGCTACCCGCGCTCATCACCGTGGTGAAAGAGCTCAATCAACCGCGCCTGCCGTCGCTTAAGGGCAAGATGAAAGCCAGGAGCCTCAAGGTCACGTCCTGGACTGCCGCGGATATCGGCGCGGACCTGAACCTTTGCGGGCTGAAGGGCTCACCCACCAAGGTGGTAAAGATATTCCCGCCTGCTCCGCGCGGACAGAGGGAGATCCTTTCCGGCAGCATTGAGCAGCAGGTAGAACACGTAGCGAAGAAACTAAGAGAACAAGCGTTGATATAACAGCAGGTGACAGGAGTCAGAATTCAGGAGTCAGATCAAAGCAGCGGTTTTCCGGCTCCTGACTACTGGCTTCTGACTCCTGATTGCAAGGAGCTTCACGTGAGCGTAAAAGTCATACCCGATACCTGTACCGGCTGCGAAATCTGCGTATCCGCATGCCCCTTCGGCGCTATTGAGATGCGCGACGACAAGGCTTTCATTACAGAAGCCTGCACTCTGTGCGGCGCCTGCGTCGAAGCCTGTGAATTCAAGGCCATTGAGAGAACGGAAGAGGCTGCCGGTCCAACGGTCGACCTCTCGGCATACAAGGGTGTGTGGGTCTTCGCCGAGCAGCACAAGGGCGGCATAGCCAGCGTTGCCCTTGAGCTCCTCGGAGAAGGCAGGAAGCTGGCCGATAAAAAGAATACCAGGCTCTCGGCTGTTTTCCTCGGCCACGGCGTCAGGGACAAGGCAAAAGAGCTCATTGCCTACGGCGCGGACATTGTCTACGTTGCCGACGATCCGGCGCTCAAGGATTTCAATGATGACTCCTATGCCGCGGTCCTCACCACGCTCGCGAAGCGGCACAAGCCCGAGATCATCCTCGCGGGCGCAACGGCGATCGGCCGCTCCTTCTTCCCCAAGGTCGCGTCCGCGCTCTCTACCGGCCTTACCGCTGACTGTACCGTGCTCGACATCGATGGAGAGACCGGCCACCTGCACCAGACCCGGCCGGCCTTCGGCGGCAATATCATGGCCACCATCGTTACCCCCAATCACCGTCCCCAGATGGCAACGGTGAGGCACAAGGTAATGAAACCGGCGCCCCGCAATGACTCGCGAACCGGCGACATCATCGAAGTGAAATTCAATCAATCAGGCGCTCTCCGCACCAGGGTCATCAAAACCGTGGAAGAATTATGCGAGACCGTCAACATCTGCGAGGCTGATATTATTGTCGCCGGCGGCCGCGGCCTGGGCAGCGCCGGGAACTTCCAACTTCTGGAAGACCTTGCAAAGCTGCTCAACGGCGCGGTTGCGGCAACAAGAGGCGCTGTTGATGAGGGATGGATCCCCTACTCCCACCAGGTGGGTCAGACGGGCAAGACGGTCTGTCCCAAGCTCTATATTGCGTGCGGCATCTCCGGCGCGATCCAGCATGTTGCCGGCATGCAGTCGTCGGAGGTGATCATTGCCATCAACAAGGACCCTGATGCGCCCATCTTCAGCGTCGCTACCTACGGCATCGTCGGCGATGTCCATGAGGTTCTTCCGATCATGATCAGGAAAATCAGGGAGATGCGGGATAACCGTTTATGAAAATAGCGTTCATATTTCCGGGCCAGGGCTCGCAGTACACGGGCATGGCCGGGGAATTCATAGAGAATTTCAAGGAATCGAAAGAGGTCTTCGATACCGCCAACGCCGCGCTCGGTTATGATCTTGCGCACCTCTGCATGCACGGCCCCGTCGAGAAGCTGAACCTCACCGAGAACACCCAGCCGGCGATTCTCACCGCGAGCATCGCGATCCTGCGGCCCCTCGAGCGGAGAGGTCTCACAGCGACTGCCGCCGCGGGACACAGCCTCGGCGAGTATACGGCGATAACCGCGGCCGGCGGTTTCGAGCTTAAGGATGCCGTGGCCCTGGTCCGGAAGCGCGGCAGGTACATGCAGGAGGCCGTGCCCGAGGGAACGGGGCTTATGGCGGCCATCATCGGCATGGAGCGCCGGGACGTAGAAAAAACTTGCCTTGAAGCCGCCAAAAATGGTATAGTTGCCCCTGCAAATTATAACTCTCCGGGCCAGATCGTCATTGCAGGTGAGAAGCAGGCTGTTGAAAAGGCGATGGAACTCGCCAGGGCCAGGGGAGCGAAAAAAGTGATACCGCTCGCGGTGAGCGTGCCCTCGCACTGTGCTATGATGAAACAGGCGGGTGATCGGCTTGCTCGGGAACTCGATGCCGTAACAATCAGCGATCCGCGCATCCCGATCGTGAACAACGCTGATGCGAAGTTTTTGCGCACAGCGTCCGAGCTCAAACCGTCGCTCGTCAAGCAGATCAGTTCTCCGCTCTTTTGGGAAGACACTATCAGGAACATGGTCGCCGACGGGTACGATACCTTCATCGAGATCGGTCCCGGCAAAGTGCTCTCGGGCCTGGTGAGGCGGATCGCCAAAGACGCAAAGATCTTGAATGTGGAAGATCAAAAGAGCATGAACGATACGCTTAGTGCGATGGGGCTATAGAAAACAGAAGGTGGGAACGTAGGAAGTTGAGACAGGACCGAAGTGCCTTTTTATCTTCTCATCTTCTCACCTTCTCACCTTCGCGCCTTCTTACCTTCACACCTTCGCACCTTCGAGAAGTTACGCTAAGGAGCATTTTGATGAGTTTGAACGGTAAGAAAGCCCTCGTCACGGGCGCGGCACAAGGCATCGGCAGGGACATCGCGCTCGCGCTTGCGACCGATGGCGCTGATGTGGCTATCTGCGACGTGAATCTTGAGGCCGCGCAAAAGACCGCCGCTGACATCGAGGCCAGGGGCGGGAAATCCCTGGCGCTGAAGGCGAATGTCGCCTCTTCCGCCGAAGTAACGGCCATGGTGGACCAGGTCGTGGAAACGTTCGGCAGGATCGATATCCTCGTGAATAACGCCGGCATCACCCGGGA
>JANONA010000089.1:0-6898 GCA_031420575.1 Nitrospirota bacterium
TCCGCATTCCACACTCCGCATTCCACACTCCGCACTCCGCAATCAAATCCCCATCATCTGCGGCGACCGCGCCTCAACATACTTCCGCACACCCTGGTACAATGCTTCAGCAATACTCTGTTTGTGCGAGTTCGTCCGCAACAGCTTTTCCTCATCCGGATTGCTGATGAACCCCACCTCGGCAAGAATGCTCGGCATCTCGGTATTGATCAGCACGTAAAAGAACGCGCGCTTTACGCCGAGGTTGACCACATGCCCCTTTATCGGCTTCATGGCGTCCACGAGCGAGCCCTGCACCGCGTGCGCGAGCTGGAGGGATTCCTCCAGTTTATCATCCTTTGCCAGGTCGGCGAATATCCTGTCCAATTCGGATTTCAGCTCACTCAGGCGTTTGGTGGACATGGCATTCTCCCGCGCGGCCGTTGCCATGGCGTCCCGGTCCGAGGCCCTGAGGCTCTGGACGTACGTCTCGATGCCCCGCGTTTTTCGCTTCCGGCTGGCATTGACGTGTATGGAGACGAACAGGTCCGCGCCTTTTGACTTGGCGATGAACGGCCGCTGCTCAAGCGGAATGAACACATCCGTGTCGCGTGTCATCACCACCGTGCTCCCAAGCCGCTCCTTGACCAGAACCGCCAGCCGCTTTGCAATATCAAGAGTAAGGTCTTTTTCCCGCGTGCCTCCCGGACCGATGGCGCCGGGATCATGACCACCATGGCCCGCATCGATGGCAATGGTACTGATCTTGAGCCCAAGCTGCCGCGACAGGGACAGCGTTGCGCCATCGGTATTTTCTCCGTCCGGCGTCTTTGAGGGAAGCGTGAGAGGAGTCCGCGGCTCCGCGTTGGCCTGAGCGCCGTGCTCCACGGACGGCTCTGTATTTTGCCGCGTACCCGTGCCCGCGCTTGCGGCAGCCGGCTCAGCCGCCTTTCCTCCTTCGCCGGTCACATCAATCACCAGCCGATCCGGCTCCTGGAGCGGGAAAGCAACATAGCTCTTGATGCTTGCAAGATCAAGCACAACCCGCACAATGTCCGGCGCATACTGGCTCACGCGCACCTGCTTCAGGATGCCGTCATTCACGGGAAGAGGTTCTTTATCAACTGAAGAGTCTAAGCGCGTGTTCAGAAGATCAAAGACCAACCTGTCCGGTTTTTTAAGCTCATGGGCCTGAAACTTGATCGGCTTATCCTGATCAATGACAATACGGGTATAGGCCCCGCCCGACCAGTACCTGATGCTTTTCACCGCGCCGGCAGGCGCTCCCTTGCCGGGTGCGGCGATCGCCGACACAGGCATTCTCCGGATAACCGCTTCCTGCTTCGGTTTTTTCCGGATCGCGCGCGCGACCGGATTGAGTCGCGCTTTCGCTTTGCCGGTCCAGGAACTCTCGGGATAGAATTTTGTCAGCTTTGCGTAGGTCTCTGCGGCACGTGCGCTGTCTTTCTTGTAATCAAGAGAAAGCTCAATGATGTGATAAAGCGCCTCAGGAGCTCTGACATGGTTCGGATAGGTAGTCTGGCACTTTCCGTTGATCTTGAGCGCCTGGCCTAAATCCTTTGAATATCTGTTGAACTGATAGAGTTCCTGATAGACCCCCGCCCGGTCGAAACAAGCGTCTCCCGCACTCGGGCTTTGCGGATATTTCTTCTCCACCAATTCAAAGGTCCGGATGCAATCCACCCAGTAGGAGCGGTATTTCTTTTTCTTTGGGGATTTTCTGAGATCGGTCAGGCGCTGGCAGGCGATACTATACTTATGCCCGGCCTCGGTATTGTAGGACGGGTATGCGGGAGCGGGAACAAGCAGCGGAATGGCGCAAGCCATAAAGGCCGCGATACAGGAACGGCCGAATTTCATCATAATTTTCCTGATGTTTTTTAACCGAATTAGAGGGAGATGTCAACAAAAAAAGGCCCCGGATGTCCGGGGCCAGTGTTTCTTTCTCAGGAATTGACGAATACGACGATGCTGCCGGCGACTTCTGTTTTTTCATTACCAGACCGCAACATATCGCAATCCGCCTGTCCCGGCGCTTTCGCAAGAGCCGGGGCAATCCGCAATTCTTATGATGCCGCCTTGGCTGTCTCGACAAGCCTGGCAAAGCTTGCCGGATCGGTTATCGCCAAATCCGAAAGGATCTTACGATCGAGCGCAACACCGGACTTGGTAAGGCCGGCGATGAACCTGCTGTACGTCACTCCGTTCTGCCTGGCTGCCGCGTTGATGCGCGCGATCCAGAGTCTGCGAAAATCCCTTTTCCGGGCCTTCCGGTCACGGTATGCATACTTAAGCGCGCGATCCACAGCCTCGGTTGCGCTGCGGTACAGTTTCGATTTTGCTCCCCAGTACCCTTCGGCCAAGTCAAGCACTCTTTTTCTTCTGGCCCTCGTTTTGGGGCCGCCTTTAGCTCTCGGCATTGTCTTGAAACCTCCTTAGTTCACAGTTCACTGTTCATCGTTCTCAGTTCTCGGTTGGCATCACTCCGAACTTTGAACTCTGAACATTGCACGTATATATTATTTTTTTCCATACGGCATCATCTGCCTGGCATTTTCCAGATTATCCTTGGTAAGTTCCACCGCGCCGGACAGCCGTCTCTTGCGCGTGGCGTTCTTGCCCGACAGCAGATGCCCCTTCCATCCCTTGCGCCTCATGACCTTGCCCGTGCCCGTCACCTTAAATCTCTTGGCCGCGCTCTTCCTGGTCTTCAATTTTATCTTTACTTTTATCTTTGATTTTGCCGTTGCCATTCCTTTTTCCCCTTCCGAAAGCTCAAGTTTTTCCGTTTCCGTATATCGACAGCAAAAGGAATATCCTCCCGCTGAATAAGCGGTCGTTCATCATTACACCTTTGCCTTGGCCCCAAGCATCATCGTCATATTTCTGCCTTCCATGCGCGGCGACTGCTCCACGGTGACCTCGTTCTGCAGATCAGCCAGGATACGTTCCAGCAATGCCCTGCCGTGCGACGTGTGAGCCATCTCCCTGCCGCGGAACATGACGGTCACCTTTACCTTGTTGCCTTCACCGAGGAAGCGCTTGATGTTGCTCGTCTTGAACTGGACATCGTGGTCATCAGTGCGAGGTCTCAATTTAATCTCTTTCACGACTATGACGCTCTGATGTTTTTTGGACTCGTGAGCCTTTTTGGCAAGCTCATACTTGTATTTCCCGAAGTCCATGATGCGACAGACCGGCGGCTTTGCCATGGGCGCCACCTCAACCAGATCAAGTCCGAGATCTTCAGCCTTCTTGATCGCCTCCCGGGTGTCAATGATCCCGAGCTGCTCACCGTCCGCGGCAATAACCCGTACATCTTTCACCTTGATCATAAAATTGATTCTTGTCGTAATTTTACTGATAAACAATCACCCCCTTGACCGGCTGCGCCGGAATTGAAAATTGCAAATTTAAAATTTATTACCGTTTCTCACGGATATCCTTCTGCGTCTTATCGATGAACTCCGCAAGCGGCATCGCGCCGAGGTCTTTCCCGCCCCGCTCGCGCACCGCAACCATATTTTGCTGTACTTCCTTGTCGCCCACCACGAGGATGTAGGGCACTTTCTCCATTGCGGCCTCGCGGATCTTGAACCCGATCTTTTCCGACCGTGCATCGAGTTCAGCCCTGATCCCGGCGGCGAGCAATTTTTCCCGCACGCCTTTGGCGTAGTCGTACTGCTTGTCGGTAATGCACACCACCTTGGCCTGCACCGGCGCGAGCCAGACCGGGAATGCGCCCGCATAATGCTCGATCAGCATCCCGAAGAACCGCTCGAGCGATCCCAGGAGCGCCCGGTGGACCACATAGGGCCGGTGCGCCTGGTTGTCCGCGCCGACGAAGCTCATGTCGAACCGTTCCGGCAGATTGAAATCGAACTGCACCGTGGAACACTGCCAGAGACGGCCCAGAGCGTCCTTGATCTTGATGTCTATCTTGGGACCGTAGAAAGCGCCGCCGCCTTCATCCATCTCATATCCGAGATTGGCCCGGTCAGCGGCGATCTTGAGCGCTTGCGTGGCCTGGTCCCACTGTGCCTGCTCTCCCACGGACTTTTCCGGTCGCGTCGCGATATAGGCCTTGAAGTCGTCGAACCCGAAGGTCCTGAGCATCTTTACGACGAAGCCGATAACCTGGATGACTTCCGCTTCCATCTCTTCAGGCGCCACAAAGATGTGCGCGTCGTCCTGGGTGAAACCGCGGACTCGAAGCAAGCCGTGCAGCACGCCGGAACGCTCGAACCGGTACACCGTGCCCAGCTCCGCGAACCGCAACGGCAGGTCCCGGTACGAGCGAAGCTTGTTCTTATAGATCATGATGTGAAAGGGGCAGTTCATCGGCTTCACATAATATTCCTGCCCTTCCACATCCATGGAAGAATACATATTCTCCCGGTAAAAGCCGAGATGTCCCGAGGTCTCCCACAGATTCGCGCGGCCTACGTGGGGAGAATAGACAAAATCGTAACCATTCCTCTGATGCTCGTCGCGCCAGAAATCCTCGATGGTATTCCGGATAAGCGCGCCCCGGGGATGCCACAGCACCAGGCCGCCGCCCACCTCATCGGACAGGGAGAAGAGGTCCAGGTCCTTGCCGAGCTTCCGGTGGTCCCTGCGCTTGATCTCCTCGAGCCGCGCAAGATGGGCATCCAGGGCATCCTTGGTCGTAAACGAGATGCCGTAGATCCGCTGCAGCATCTTGTTTTTCTCGCTGCCGCGCCAGTACGCGCCCGCGATCGAGAGGAGCTTGAACGCTTTGATCTTTGCCGTGGACAAAACATGGGGTCCACGACAGAGGTCGGCGAAATCGCCCTGCTCGTAGATCGTCATCGTATCGTCGGGAAGCTCGCTGATGATTTCAACCTTGTACGACTCGCCTTTATTGTTAAAGAACGCCAGGGCCTCCGCCCTGGAAAGTGTTTTTCTTATGACCGGCACGGCTGCCTTGACCAGCTCCGCCATCCGCTTCTCTATCTTCTCAAGGTCCTCGGGCATAAAGGGACGCTCGAGATCGAAGTCGTAGTAGAACCCTTCGTCGATCGCCGGACCGATGGCGAGCTTTGCCTGAGGGAAAAGCTGCTTTACGGCGTGCGCCATGAGGTGCGAAGTACTGTGCCAGTACACTTCGCGGCCCTCCGGGGCGTCAAAGGTCACGAGCTCGACTGCGGCGCTGTGTTCAACCGGGACGTTGAGATCCTGAAGATGACCGTCAATTTTTATGGCAAGCGCGTCTTTAGCGAGGCGAAAGCCGATTTTCTCGGCAACTTCCTGACCGGTGATGCCAAAGGCATACTTTCTGTCCTGACCGTCAGGCAGCCTGAGCTGTATTTCACTCATAAGATAGAGAACATAGAGAGATGATGGTACTCAGTAAATTATGGTAGGCCCGGGCGGTTTCGAACCGCCGACCTCTACCGTGTCAAGGTAGCGCTCTCCCCCTGAGCTACGAGCCTATTGGGTTTCCGTTTTCCTAAACAGCGAATTGTATGAAATTTCAGGGAGTTTGTCAAGAATAAAAACCTCGCCGCCGCCCGAATTGGTGCCCCTGGGAAGATTCGAACTTCCGGCACACGGTTTAGGAAACCGTTGCTCTATCCACCTGAGCTACAGGGGCATTCTTAGTGCGGAGTGTGGAGTGCGGAATTTTCCCTAATTTGATTTTGCTTTTCACTCCGCACTTCGCGCCCCCTGCACTCGCGGGTCCACTCGTAAACGCTGGGGGCAGGCTCCGCATTCCGCACTTCCTACAGCATTTCTTCCAGCCCTATTTTCTTCCGCTTCGTGATGACCCGGAGCTTGTTAAGCGCCTGGGTCTCGATCTGCCGTACCCGCTCGCGCGTAAGGCCGAACTCCTTGCCGATGCTGTCGAGGGTCTTTGGCTCTCCGTCGCTCATCCCAAATCGCAGTTCAATGATCTTCCGTTCAATCACCGAAAGCTGCTGAAGCCAGTCATCAAGGTACTCCCGTCTTCGGATATCCTCGGATGCGCTCGCCGGCGACAAAGCGTTGGCGTCCTGGAGGATGTCTTTGAGGGTGTCTTCCTCCTGGTCGCCGATGAGCATGTCCAGAGAGTACGTCTCGCGCACCACCTGCGAGATGCTCCGCACCTTATCGACGGAGACCTTCATTTTCTCGGCGATTTCTTCCACCTGAGGATCGCGGCCCAACCTTTGCGTGAGCTGGCGCACGGAGCGCATATAGGAATTGACGATCTCGGCGATATGGACAGGCAGGCGGATGGTCCTCGTCTGGTTGACGATCGCCCGTTCGATGGATTGCCTGATCCACCACGAAGCGTAGGTGCTGAACTTGAACCCCCGCTGGTACTGGAACTTTTCCACGGCCCTGATCAGGCCGAGATTGCCTTCCTCGATGATGTCCGAGAACTGCAAGCCCCGATTGATATATTTTTTCCCGATCGCCACGACAAACCGGAGGTTCGCCTCGATCATATGGGCGCGAGCGTTCTGGTCGCCCTTCTCGATCTTCCTGGCGAGTTCCTGTTCCTGCTCAAAAGTAAGGAGGGGTGTCTTGCGGATTTCCTTGAGATAATACTTGATGGCATCCAGTCCCTTTTGGGCCGGCGCCTCGGATGCTCCGTCGGAGGAGTCTCCGCTGCTTTCCTTATCCCTGCTTTCCTTATCCCTGCTTTCTTTTTCCTGGAGTTCTTCGCTGTAGGGCCCGGCGCCCATCATATCATCAACCGACCGATCCCCCTCACTCATGAACACCTCGTGGGTCAGAAATAATAGGATTCAAGGTGCTCCCTTTGCTGATATTTTCCCGCGTCTCGCTGGAAAAATGGTCGGGGCGAGAGGATTCGAACCTCCGACCCCTTGGTCCCGAACCAAGTGCGCTACCAGGCTGCGCTACGCCCCGACAAAACCACATAATA
>JANONA010000090.1:0-9462 GCA_031420575.1 Nitrospirota bacterium
TCCTGCATGCCCGTGAGACTGTCGAACACGTAGCGCGCTCCAGGAGGCAGCTTGTCCTCGATGGCATTGAGTGTTGCCGTGAACCGTTCGATATCGCCGGGCGCCTCGATCCGCACCACGCCCGGAGAAGGCTTCTCGTAGAATTTAAGGAACGTGTTGTCGTTTTTCCCCTTGCCCGAGGTGAAGCAATCGATGAGCGTAAAGTGCTCGGAGGACATGATCGCATTGAGCTCGTTCAACACGGTCTGGGGGGACCGGTTGAAGCTCACGTAGATCACCTTCTGGTCGTCGCTGTGCGCCCGGGAGATGAAGCTCCTGATGAAGACGCTGTACGCGGTCCCGGCCTCCACTTCCCACACAACATTGTCGCCCACGGAAAATCCGTCTATAAGGCTGTCAAGGCTGTTCACGCCGGAGGAAATCTTATTGGTCGGTAAGGGACTGCCGTTCATCATGGGCCCTGCTCGGTAAAGGATTGCCGATGGTCTGGACGGCCCATTGTTGCTTTTTTTCGGGTTCCTGTCAAGAGGATTTTACCGCGGAAGAGTAACCATTCAGTTACGGGTGAAAATCACCATTAAATCTCCCCTCTTTTCCAAAGAGGAAACTTAATAACTTCTCCCCCTTCAAGGGGGAGTTTGAGAGGGGGGTGGGTCTAAAGCGGTATGTTTGAATCTTCCCTGTCCCTTAGGGACAGTCTTTTCACGGGGACCAGGCCGGCGAGGTATAGTTTGCATCATTCGGCGTGATCCGCTCGAGGTCCGTGCCGTCCGCGTTCATCATATAGATGTTGGACTTCCCCTCGCGGTTCGAGCTGAAGACGATCTGCCTGCCCGAGGGCGACCACGCGGGGTTCTCATCGCTCCCCGGACCGGTCGTGAGGAGGCGCGCGCCCGACCCATCGGGGTTCACCGTCGCGATCTTGAAAAGCCCCTTGACCTGGGAAACGAACACAATCCGGTCTCCCCGCGGCGACCAGTGGGGAGAGGCATTGTACGATCCTTCGAAGGTGATCCGGCGAACATCCGTCCCGTCGACGCTCATAATATAGAGCTGCGGAGTCCCCGCCCTGCCCGAATTGAACACGAGCTCCCGTCCGTTCGGCGACCAGGCGGGAGAGACATTATCAGAGGTCCCGTAGGTAAGCCGCTCAATATCATTGCCGTCCCTGCTCATGGTATAGATCTCGGCGCCGCCATCTTTGCTCATCGCCAACGCAAGTCGCTTGCCGTTCGGCGACCAGGCCGGAGAGATGTTCAGGCCATCGTTCCCCGAGATCTTCCAGCGCCTGCCGGTCTCCCTGTCAAGACCGTAGATATCCGGGTTCTTGTCCTTGTACGAAACATAAGCAAGCGCTTTTCCGTCGGGGCTCCAGGCAGGCGACAGGCAGATGGAGCGGTCAGCGGTGATCTTCATCGCGTTCCGGCCGTCATAGTCCATGACGTAGAGTTCCTTTGCGCGGGTTTTGTCCGAGACGTAGGCGATGCGGGTCCGCGCAATGCCCTTCTCACCCGTATACTGCGATACGAGCTCGTCCGCAAAGGCATGGACCATGCGCCGGAACGTTTCGTCATTCCCGAAGTAATCCTTGGATGCGATCCGCATTCCCGATGCCGCGTCGTACAGTTTGCCTGCCAGCACAAGGTCCTTGTCCTTTTTATGTATCCTGGCCCACACCACGCCCGTGAGGCCGAAGGTACCGCCGCGCTTGATGAGGTCCTCCGCCGGTTCCATATTACCCGTGATTTTGAGGTCAAGTTTTTTCGCGTCCATGACTTCGAATATCTGGGACCGGCGGAGATCGGCCTGCAGAACCTCGATGGCCATGGCGCGAAGCGCCGGAGAACCGGTTTCATCGTGGATATCGAGCACCGTGATCGGTATTTTCCTCGCCTCTCCCTTGATCACCCCAAGGTAGTATTGGGAGTGGACGATGGCGGGTACCGCTGTCAGCACACAAAGCGCTATGATTGTTATACTACGTTTCATCATAAATTATTCTTCCGGCATCAGGTCCACGCTGAAAACAGCGAACTGTTTTGGGAAATCCTCGGGCAACGACGGAAACGGGCTTGACGAACGGATGACGCGGATCGCGTCCCTGTCGTAGTGATAAATTTTACTTGCCGCCTCCAGCTTCACGTCTTCCACCCAGCCCGATCGAAGCACCCTGAACACCACCGTCGCCTTTGTGTCTTTCGGGACCCCAACGGGACTTTTCCAATTTCCACGAATTCTCCTCTTGATGTTTTCGTAATACCAGGCGAACTTATCGAAGTCGGAGGGCGGCCTTCCCGCCACGGTCTCCTTTTTCTCCGCGGGCCTTGGCGGCTCGGCAACGTCCTCCGCCACGTACTCCGGCTCAGGCCTGGCTTTTTTCAACTCGGGCATCGCGCTCTTTTTCGGCGCGGCCTTTTTCGGCTTCGGCGCCGGCTTAGCCGTCTCGGGAACAGCTTCCTGCCGCGGGAGCGCGGGCGTCGGCGCGAGTTCCTGCAATTGTCCAACTAATGTCACCTGATAGACCGGAGGAAAAACCTTTTTCGGAATTGCCGTGAAGCCGAGAAAGAGGGCGACGACGATAACGGCGGCATGGATAAAGAACGTGAAAAAAGCCGCGAGCGCCAGCTCCTGCACTGACTGCCCCAACCTCTTCCCGGAAGGCAGCTTCATTGAGCGGTCTCGCCCCCCGTACCAGCCTCGGTCACCATGCCGAGGCGGTCGATGCCGGCCCGCTTCACGATGTCCATCACCTGCACCACGGCGCCGTAGGGCGCGTCCTTGTCGGCCCGGAGATAGACATTGATGAGCGGTTTTGATTTGCGGATCGAGTCGAGCACGTCTTTCAGTTTTGAAATATCCACCCGTTCTTTCTCCACGAACAACTCCTGGCTGCGCGTAACCGTCAGTACGACGCGGTCTTCGGGTTTCACTGTATTTGCCTCGGACGTGGGCAGATTCACGTCCAGCCCCCTGCTCATCATCGGTGAAACGACCATGTAGAAAAAGAGTACCGTCAGGACCAGGTCAAGGAGCGGGATAATATTGATCTCCCTGACAATATGGCTTCCGCGGCGCTGTCCGCTCATAATGGTCTCCTGATGAGGCTGCGCTCTATGAAGCTCTGGAACTCCAGGGAGAACGAATCCATACGGGTCGCGATGTCCCGGATCTTCTCCGCAAAGTAGTTATAGGCGACAACCGTGGGAATCGCGACGAAAAGCCCCGCGATCGTGGTCACGAGCGCGCCGGCAAGACCGGGAGCGAGGGCGCCGATGTCTCCCGCGCCTTTGAGCCCGATGCCGTAGAAGGCGTCCATGATTCCCCAGATGGTGCCGAAGAGTCCGAGCAGCGGCGCGACGGTCCCTATCGTCCCGAGAAAAGCGAGATACCGCTCGAGGTAGACGATCTCATCCTGCGTCGTGATCCTGAGGGCCCGGTCGATCTCCTGCGTAATGGACGGACGGTCATCCTCGGTCACCTTGCCGTCCGGGAGCGACTTCACGATGATCTCCGCTTCCCGATATCCTTCCACAAAGAGCGTTGCGAGGGGGCTGTATTTTTTCGCTTCCGCCTCTTTCTTGAGCTCGGGAATAGCCTTCGTCCTCCGGAAAGCCGAGGTGAACGCGTGGGACTCCTTTTCCGCCCTTCTCAGGTACTGGTACTTGATCAGGATGATGGCCCATGATACGACCGAGAAACCAAGCAGGAGAATGACGATCCCCTTGCCGACCCATCCAGACTCCAGGAACAAGCCTACAACACCCGAACCCATCCCGGGCACCGCTGTGATAGCAACCATTGTTACCTCCGTAATAATGAAAACTCAATATTCAAAGTTCAATATTCAAAATAACGGGACCGCTAAAATGAAAATTCAATATTCAAAGTTCAATATTCAAAATAACGAGACCGCTAATTTGAATCTTGAATCTTCAATTTTAAATTCGTTATCAGCCTTTGCTGATGACGCGTCCCATCTCACTTACCTCATACCCGCCCATGCTTATGATCCGCTCCCGGAACTCTTTGTCCTCGCGAATGATCCCGATCAACGCCTGCATCATCGGCAGGTTATAAAACTCCCGCGGGACCGCCAGGTCGTACCGCTCTTGCGCCACGGGAACGAAGTCCAGCCCCAGCGCCTGGGCTGCCGAGAGCACCGCAAGCCCCGTGTCCGCCGCGGCCGAGAGCACGGCCGCTGCCACGGCCATGTGAGTGAATTCCTCGTGATAATACCCGTTTACCGTGTTCGGGTCAATGTGTAATTTTTTGAGATACAAGTCCGTCAAAAGCCGCGTGCCCGCGCCTGCCTGGCGGTTCACGAACACCACGTCCTTCCGGCACAGGTCCGCAAATCCCTTGATGCCTTTAGGATTGCCCTTTGGCACAATGAAGCCCTGTGTCCGGTATACCAGGTTCACAAGCACAATCTTTTTGTCCGGGATATATTTCTTAATGGCGCTGACGTTGTATTCGCCCGTTGCTTCATCAAACAGATGCGTACCCGCGAGATGCGCCTCTCCGCGTTTGAGCGCGAGGAGGCCGCCCATGCTTCCCACGTGCGCGGATGAAAGCGAATACTCCGGGTGTTTTTTCTTGAGATAATTGCCGAGCACGTCAAGGGCATTATCATGGGATCCGATGCAAACAATGGTGTTCTCGATCTCGCGGGCTGCGCGCAGTAACTCCACGGTCACTGCATGACCGGCCGCGATCCCCTCACTCTGCGCCGGCACACGGATGACGCCGTCGGCGCGCACCAGCGACATCAGCGCCCCCGCCCCCCGCGTTACAGGCGTGGCGATCAGGTTGCCTGACACGCTCCCGAGCTTCACGCGGATGAACTCTTCAGCGCCGAGCGAGGACGCCACCTGGCGGCTGAGCCTGGCCTTGATAGTGTCCGGACCGGGAGAACTGAGTCCCCTCAATGAATAGATCAGCGGCTTGACAAAGAGATTGAACGTGAGCGCGGCGGATACCGGATACCCCGGGATGCCGATCACGGGTTTTCCTTTGACGATGGCAAGGATCACGGGTTTTCCCGGCTTGATAGCGACGCCGTGAACAAGGACCTCGCCGATTTCCGCGATAACGTCCGCGGTAAAATCCTCCCTGCCCGCTGACGAGCCGGCGTTGATCACCACCAGATCGGATTCCCCAAGCGCATCCAGGATGGTCTTCCTGAGAAGGTCGGCGTTGTCCTTTACGATAGGCTTTCGCGCCGTATGAGCGCCATACTCCGTTGCCATGGCCGAGAGCATGGTGGAGTTGAAGTCGATGATGTCGCCTTTTTTAAGATTACTCCCCGGTTCAACAAGCTCGGTTCCCGTGGGGATAACGGCGACACGAGGCTTTTTCCTTACCATCACCGTGGTATGGCCGCTCGCGATCATCGCGGCCATGTCCACGGGACGGATGACATGGTTCTCGGGGAGGATAAGCTCTGTGGCGACAATGTCCTCGCCCACAAGCCGCACATGCTGCCACGGCACGGCTGATTTCAATATCTCGAGCTCGCTCTCCGTGATATTCTCCACGTCCTCGATCATGATCACGGCATTGAAGCCATCCGGCATCGGGTCTCCGGTATCAACCGCAACGGCTTGGTCAGGAACGCGCAGCCGCTTCGGCCTCGTTTCGCCCGCGCCGAAGGTATCGATGAACCGGACGGCAACGCCGTCCATTGCGGCGGAATGATAGAAGGGAGAGGATATCTTCGCGATCACCGCCTCGGAGGTGACCCGGCCCAGGGCGTCACCGATCTGAATGCTCTCACCCGCAAGCGGCCCGCCGATTCCGGCGGACTTCAGCGCGTCGTTGTATTTTTGAATCGCCTCGGCAAGAGGCTCGCTGGAAAGATATTTTTTCTGTTTGAATGGCACGGAGTTATTTTCCTTACACGTCTTTATATTTTTTATTTTACTCGTGATGCACTCGTCAAAACAGCCTCACTTCCACTTCCTCTCCCGCCTCAATGCCGATACCATTCACCGGCACGACAACCGTGCCCACGGCCTTCACGAGCGTACTAATGAGCCCTGACGCGCCGAATACGGGTCTGGCAAGGAGACCATCATCCTTTTTCTCAAGCATGACGCGCACGTGGTCTTCACGTCCCGGACTTGACGAAATGCTCCTCGCTAATTTTGCTTTCACGATGCGATATGCCGATATGCCCTCAAGCGCGGGATGGAGGACTTCACCGGTCAGGCTGATGAGAACAGGTTTTACAAAGAGTTCGAAGCAGATGCTGACGGCGGCGGGGTGGCCGGGCAGCCCGAAGACCGGCACTTGTTTTGGCAACGCATTGACCAGGCCGACGATGAGCGGCTTGCCCGGCTTGATCGAAACACCATGCACGAGTACGCCTGGCCGGCCCGCATCATTGATCACTTTTGCCGTGAGGTCGGCAATACCGACCGAACTGCCGCCGGTCATAAGGACAAGATCACAGTCTCTGATAGCGGCTTCAAGCGTTTCGCGCAACCGGTCATACTCATCGGGTATGATGCCCTTCTTGACCGGGATGCCGCCTGTTTGCGTGATGAGTCCTTCCAGATTGTAGGAATTGCAGTCCCGTATCCGGCCAGGCGCGGGGAGCGTGTCCGCGGGCACGAGCTCGTTTCCCGTGGAGATGATCGCGATCCTCGGTTTTTCGAAGACCTTGACACGGGTAAGGCCTACGCCCGCGAGCGCGGCCATGTCCTGCGGTCGCATGCGATGTCCGCGGAAAAGAAGGGACTCGCCTTTTCCGACGTCATCTCCGGCTTGGATCACGTTCTCGAGCGGGGAGACAGCTTTGACCACCTCGATGCTCGCTGCATCAACAGGCTGGGTCTGCTCAAACATCACCACGGCATCCGCCCCGGTCGGCAGCGCGCCGCCGGTCGCGATCTTCATGACCTCGCCTTTGCCGATGCCGCGTTCCGGCATGGTCCCCATGGGGACGTCTCCGACAACGGCAAGGAGAGCCGGACGCGATTCAGCGGCGCCAAAGGTGTCAGCGCTCCTGACCGCATACCCGTCCATGGTGGAGCGATCGAATTCGGGGAGATCTTCAGGCGAGAGGATGTCCTCGGCCACGACCCTGCCGAGGGAATGGCTGATATGAATTGTTTCCGGAACAGGGGGCAGTATCGTGAAATGTTTTTCAAGCGTCTTGAGGGCGTCTTCCCGCGAGACGACGCCGGAGCGGCCGAGCATGTCCTTCATGGGCGCCTCGCCCGCGGCGAGCAGTGCAAAATACAAAATGGGGGATGTGAGCGCCATTCACTTTGCAATTTGCACTTTGCAATTTGCATTGTTATTTTCCCTCTGCCTTCGACTTGATCTTCCGCACGTACGAGGCCGCCCGCATGCCCGCCACCGAGCCCTCGCCCGCCGCGGCCACGATCTGCATCCCGCCGCAGGTGCAGTCGCCGGCGGCGAACACGCCGTCGAGGTTCATTCGCTGGTGTCTATCCACGATCAGGCAGCCGCGGTCGTCCGTCAGGCCGCCCGCTTTCAGGATGAGCTGCGAGATCGGGGTGGACCCCATGGCGATGAACACGCCCTCGAGGGGCAATACTTTTTCCACGCCGTCCTGGGTGATCTTGAGCCCCGTGACGAGTTCGTCACCGACGACCGCATGGATCTTCGCCGGCGGAAGGATCTCCACGTTCGGTTTGGACTTGAGTCGGCTCATGACCGCTGATACGATGTCGAACTCCTTGTGCGGGACCATGATCACCTTCTCGGCAATATCCGCGAGGTGGAGCGCTTCCTCCGCGGCCTCGTTGTCCGACCCGACCACGGCCACTTTTCTTCCCTTGAAGAAGTTGCCGTCGCAGGTTGCGCAGTACGACACTCCTTTGCCGAGGAACTCCTTGGCGCCCGGCACTTCGAGTTTCTTTCTGGCCACGCCGATCGCGATGATCACGGAGTGCGCCTCATAGACCTCGTCGCGGGTACGCACGCGCTTGATCTCGCCCGTAAGCTCCATGTCCACGACTTCCACGGGATAGATGATAGTCGCGCCGAATTTCTCGGCCTGCTTTGCCATGATCTGGGTAAGGTCCATGCCGTTGATGGTATCATACCCGGGATAGTTCTCGATATGGGCGATCTTGGCGGTATACCCGCCGACAAAGTCCTTTTCGAGCACAACGCACTTCTGGCCCGCCCGGCCGAGATAGAGCGCGGCGGTGAGGCCCGCTGGGCCTGAGCCGATAATGATTACGTCGTAAAATTGCGCCATACAAAGCCCTCCTTAAGGGGGAAGTATATATTCCCCCCCTTTAGCAAAGGGGGGCTGTGAGGATTTTCAGGTGAAGAATGGGCTAATGGATGCCGTGTTCCGCGTTTAATTTCGCGCCAGTATGGTCAGGGCCTCGGTAAAGCAAGTCACCCGGTTCTTGCCCATTGCCTTGGACCGATAGAGCGCGACATCGGCCTCGTGGATCAGTTCGGTGATAGTCTTCGAGCTGCCCTGCTCCATGGTTGAGACCCCGAGACTTATTGTCACGATTTCAAAGGGGTGGGCGACCTTCACGGTGAAGGGGTATTCCTCAACCGACTTGCGCGCCCGCTCGGCGATCGCCAGGGCCTCCTCCACGCTGGTCTCCGTGAGCAGAATCGAGAATTCCTCCCCGCCGTAGCGGAAACAGGTGTCCGTGCTCCCGGTTCGGCATGCTGCTTTCAAGAGCGGTCCCATCTGCGCTATCGCCCTGCTGCCTTCAAGATGGCCATAGCGGTCGTTGATGCGCTTGAAATCATCGATGTCGATCATGATAAAACAGAACTCCCTCCCGGTGCGCATCTTTCTGCGGACCTCTTCTTCGAGCTTCTCGATGAGCACGCGGTAATTGAGCAAGCCGGTCAGTTCATCCACCCGCGCCAGCTCGAGCGTCTTTTTAAAAAGAGTCGCCTTTTCAAGACCGGCTGAGATGAGGTGAGAGAGCGTCCGCAGAAGGTCGAGGTCCGCGACCCTGAATGCGGCCGGCTTGCTCCGGCTGAATCCCATTACCCCGACAACGCGGTTCTCATTCTTGAGCGGTATGCCGATATAGCTCCCGTGCTCCTTTTCCTCGTCCGGGTGGTGAAGAAAACTTCCGAACAGCGCGGTATCGTCCAGAAAAATCGGCTCGCCGTTGGCCGCGATCTCTCCCGGCGCGCCGTTATCGAAATAGACGGCTGCCGGCTGCGGACGCTGCGGGAGGGCGCGGTGAAAATAGATCGGCTCCAGACCGGCCAGGTCTTTTTTTACCATATAGACGGAGGCGTCCTCAAAGGTAACCGCCTTGCCGATGGACGACATGATCTTTTGAATAAGTTCGGAGGGTTCCAGTTCCGAAGCGATGATCTTGCCGACATCGTAGAACAGGTGAGTCTCGGTGAGTTTTCGGTAAAAAAGGGTCTTAAAGTCACGCTCGTGCGCGGTACTGTTGCCCTTTTTTTCTTTTACAATTTTCGGTTTCGCCATCG
>JANONA010000091.1:0-4805 GCA_031420575.1 Nitrospirota bacterium
GGTCTCGTAAAAAGTCGAAAAACGCTCGATTTGTCATTTCGAACGAAGTGAGAAATCCCGGTTTTTCAATCAGTTGAAAGACCTCTCTCTTCGTTCGAGGTGACACGTTCGGACTTTTTACGAGTTCATCAAAGTTATAGAATGGTAACTACTCAGGTCGGTTGCTGAGCGCCGGCGCAACAAGAGCGCGATTGCCCTTTCCCGTGTCGGTTATCAGAACATCCGGACGACGCGGGCGAAGCGAAAGCGCCGCGACCGCTGATGATGACGGGAAAAGCGATATTCCCGGCGCTCCTTGCGACGAAGCGAAGTAACTGACCTGAGAAGCTGTGAATAAATTAAAATATATGAGATTTTCTGAAAAAATAACCAATAAATTCAAGGGTGATATTTCTCGAAATTAGCATAAACTGAATTACTTCACAGCTTCTGAGTAGTTACGAAACAGAAAAATTTTAATAAACGAATGGGTTACATTCCCTTTGCACAAAACCTGTTGACAACCTGTTATTAAGTCTGTGAATACCTTTTGTGAAGACGCTCCCTCAGCAGGTGAAATGCAAATTGCACAATAAATAGGCATATAGAACCTAATAAAAACAAATAGTTACAAAAGTGAGCCGAAATTGCCCTGTTCTTTTACATCTTTAACACATATCTTAACTTCTTTGCCGATATGCTCTGTTTTTGCCCCATCAATGTGCACCCGGATGTAATTATCCGTTAATCCGGTTAATAGCCCGGTATCAGGATTAATCTTGTCCTCAACGACAACCTTGAGCTCTGATTTCAGGTGCATTTTTCTGAATGATAAATTTTTTTTCATACCAAGAGTGCGGAGCGCTTCTCTCCGTTCTTTTTTTATCGGTTCCGGAACCTGGTTTCTCATTCCCGCCGCAGACGTTCCAGGACGGGGCGAGTAACAGAAAACATGCAAATGCGATAAAGGAGACTGTTCCACAAGCCGCATGGTGCTCTGGAACTCTTTTTCCCCTTCTCCGGGAAATCCTACCATGACATCCGCGCCAAGAGCCGTGCCAGGGACCTGCTTCGCGATATTTTCGAGCAGCTCCAGGTAAAAACGGGAAGTATAGCTCCTTTTCATGGATCCCAGAATCGCATCATCCCCGCTCTGGAGCGGGACATGCAAATGTCTGCAGAGCCCCTGACCAAGAAAGCCGATCATCTCCCTGGTGATTTCATTCGGTTCGATAGAACTCAGCCGTATCCGTGTCCGGCCCCGTGACGGGATAAGCGCCTTCAGCATTTCAGTGATGGTGGTACTCTGTTTCAGATCAGACCCGTATGCCCCGATATGGATGCCCGTCAGCACAACCTCCGGGCACCCGTCTTCCACGAGGCGCTCGAATGCATGCATCACCTCACGGGGCGCCGCGCTGCGGGAACCGCCCCTTGCAATCGGAACGATGCAGTAGGAACATTGGTTGTCGCAGCCGTCCTGGATCTTCAGAAAGCCGCGCGTCTTAGTGTGCAGGGCCTTCCCACACTGACCCCCGACCAACTTGCACCCAGCGTTTACGAGCCTGCACCCAGCGCTTATGAGTGCTTGCGCGAATGCAGGGCGTGCAAGCGCGAGTGCAGGGTGCGAGCCCTGACCCCTGAAAGTCGGCATGAGGAGCTCGGGAATCATGGTCTTCTCACGGTTCCCTATCACAACCCCTACTCCCGGTATCTTTTTTATCTCCTCGGGACGCGTTTCCGCGTAGCAGCCGGTGACCACGACTTTGGCCCCATTCCCGCGGCGTATTGCCGAACGGATCACCCGTCTGGACTGATAGTCGCTCTTCTCGGTCACCGAGCAGGTGTTGATGATATAGACGTCAGCCTCGGCGTCAAAGGGCACAATGGCGCTTCCTCGGGAGAGGAATTCCCGCTGCAACGCGTCTGTCTCGAACTGATTGATCTTGCATCCGAGTGTCGTAAAGGCTATTCGCATAACTGTCCGAAGAGTGAACTCATGCCTGCCGCGGTGATCTTTACGTTCACGAGCGAGCCGATGAGGGTGGCGGGCGCGGCAACGTTCACCGTTTTGTTCCCCCTGGTCCTGCCGCTTAATGTGCCGCCTTTTTTACTGAAGCCGTCTACAAGGATCTCGCTTACGGTACCGACGAGCTGGTGATAATTTTGGCGGGTAATCGTTTTTTGAAGGTCCAGCGCCTGCGCGAGTCGCTTTTCCTTTACGTTATCGGGCAGATGACCGTCAAGCTTGAGCGCGGTCGTACCCGGACGCTTTGAATACTTGAAGGCAAAGATGCCGTCATACCGCACTTCTTCAAGCAGGTTCATGGTCATTTCAAAATCCCGCTCGCTTTCACCAGGGAACCCGACGATGATATCCGTGGTGAGCGTGATATGCGGCACAGCCTGACGCAGTCTCGTTACTTTATCCAGATAGGCTTCACGGGTATATCCCCTGTTCATGGCGCGAAGAATGTCGTCGGAACCGCTCTGGACCGGCAGATGCAGCGACTCGCAGACCCTGGGAAGGTCGCGGAGCGCCGTAATCAGTCCGTCCGAGAGGTCCCGTGGATGGGACGTAACAAACCGTATCCGCTCGATATCGGAAACATCGTTGACCAATCGCAGGAGCGAGGGAAAATCCGATTCCTCATCCAGTCCCTTGCCGTAAGAGTTCACGTTCTGTCCCAGGAGGGTCACTTCCCGGTAGCCTTTCCGTGCAAGTTCCCGGACCTCGTTGACGATATCCGCGGGCGAGCGTGAGCGTTCCCTGCCGCGGAGATAGGGGACCACGCAGTACGCGCAAAAATTGTCGCACCCGTACATGATGGATACCCATGCTTTTAATCCGTTGGTCCGCGAGGTCGGAATGCGTTTTCGGTGATATTCAGGGTCTCCCGCAATATCAATCACCGGAGCGGACCAGAAACGCTTCTTTTCCACCATTTCCGGAAGCCTCGCTATGTCCGAGGGTCCGAATACGATATCCACATAGGGCGCCCGGGAAAGGATCTTCGCGCCTTCCTGCTGGGCGATACAGCCCGCCACGGCGATCTTGAGACCGGGCTTTGCGTCCTTGAGCTGTTTTAGCCGCCCAAGTTCACTATAGAATTTCTGCTCGGCTTTTTCGCGGATACTGCAGGTGTTCACGATGACCATGTCCGCGTCCTCAACCGTTGACGAGGACGCGCATCCCTGTGCTTCGAGAATGCCGGTCATGCGCTCGGAATCATGCTCATTCATCTGGCAGCCGAACGTGATAATATGGAACGATTTCATGGGGTCATTATAATGCGCAGGCGAGTGTTAAACAAGAGGTATCTGAAGCGTGCGGAGGAATGCGGGTCGTCAGCGGGAAACCATGAGACGGACCGCTTCTCCGCGTTTTACCGACAGCGCCGCCCTGGCGTTTTGCTTGAACAGGAATATTTCAAGGTCCCCCGAGCTGTTGATGATGGCGCCCGGTTCTCCTGGCGCGGCCTCGGCGTAGAATTTTTTAAATCCCCTGATCTCCTTGCCGGCGACACTGACCGATGTGGCGCTCAGATCCATGCCTTCTGAAAAAATGGCCCGGATGTCCTTATAGGTTATATTCGTAATGATATTGCCGAACCGGTCGATATGGACGATGTGCCCTTCGATGCTGTTTGCCGTGGTTTTCGGCGCGGGGATGTTCAGCTTCATATAATCCGTAATTTCCTCGCCGAAGTTCCCCGAGGGTATCCCCTTTGCAAGCCACCCCGCAACGGGGGCGAAAATATCCCTTCCATGGAACGTGGGGCCCGGGTTCGGGAGGAAATAGTGGGTCGAGGTGATATGATGCACCCTGAGGCGCTCCGCTTCCTGGTAAATCAGGCTGAAGAGGCCATTATCAGGGCCGACGAAGTAATAACTTTCCGTAACGACGATGATCGGTTTTCTGCCGCTGCCCACGCCGGGATCCACAACCGCGAGGTGTACCGTGCCCTTGGGGAAGTAACGGTAGGCAGACCGCAGGGTGTACGCCGCCTCCCAGATATCCTGCGGGCTGATCTCGTTGGATATATCGACGATCTGCGCCTGAGGGTTTATCTTCAGGATGACTCCCTTCACGCTCGCCGCAAAGGCGTCTCTGGCGCCATAATCAGTTGTCAGTGTTATAATGGCCTGCATCTATCCCCTGTCTGAATGCGCTATCGCGCAAAATTGTGGAATACGAATGAATAATATCAGTCTGAATTTGCTTTGTCAATCCAAAGATAGCGCCTCCAAGCATTAAGAAAAAAAGTAACTGCTCAGGTCGGTTGCTGAGCGCCGGCGCAACAAGAGCGCGATTGCCCTTTCCCGTGTCGGTTATCAGAACATCCGGACGGCGCGGGCGAAGCGAAAGCGCCGCGATCGCTGATGATGACGAGAAAAGCGATATTCCCGGCGCTCCTTGCGACGAAGCGAAGTAACTGACCTGAGTAGTTACACGTTTTTTTCAAAGAAAGCGTTCAATAAAACACCCTACGGTGTCTGAGGTTTCGGCTGATCCGGCTGTTCCTGCAACAACGGAGCGGGCGGGACCGGCGCAGGCGCCGCCTGCTGTTCCCGCGGGGCTGCCGCTGGAAGCTGTTGCTCACGGACAGGCGTCTCCGCAAGCGGAGGCTGCGTCGGTTCCGCAACCGGCTTCTTTTTTGGCTTTGCCGGTCGCGCATATTCAAGCTCGCTCTTTCTGATCACAAGGCCTGATGCGATAATGACCAGGTCCCTGACCACCGCATTGCCGGGTTCATTCACCGTCAGTTCCTGATTGTTCAGCATCAGCTTCAGCGCTCCGGCGCTGCCGTAGCTCAGCAGAAACC
>JANONA010000092.1:0-2023 GCA_031420575.1 Nitrospirota bacterium
GCTGGCCCATGAGATCGGCCACGTTGCGAACGGCGACATGATCACTCTTGCCCTCATGCAGGGTGTGGTGAACACCTTTGTGATATTTCTTTCCCGCGTACTCGGCCATGCCGTGGACCGGATTGTGTTCAAGAACGAGCGAGGGCACGGACCGGCCTTCTGGATCACCTCGATCGTGGCCGAGCTGCTGCTCGCGGCGCTCGCATCCATCGTAGTCTTATGGTTCTCACGCAAGCGGGAATACCGCGCCGACAGCAGCGCCGCAAGCATGGTGGGCAAGAAGCCCATGATGAGCGCGCTCGAGGCGCTCAAGGCCTCGATCCGCCTGCCTCATCTTCCCGACGAGATGGCGGCCTTCGGCATCTCCGGGAAAAAGAGAGGCGGCCTTGCCGCGCTTTTCGCCACTCATCCCGATCTTGACGACCGGATCAGGGCGCTCGCGGAGTCGAGATATCCCGAATCTAAACCGTAGAGCCGGATAACCGGGAACCATAGGAAAAGAATTCGTAACTACTCAGGTTCAAAGTTCCAAGGTTCACGGTTCAAGGTTAGAGAGTGCTGCCGTTCGTGGTTCACGCTAGCTCAAAAAATATTAGGAGAGCAAAGCAGCCAACCGTGAACCTTGAACCTTGAACCTGACAACCTGAGTAGTTACAAGAATTCGTAATCGTAATCGCCGTTATCTTCTCAAAAAAAAGGACTGAAAACCATGCGCTGGCACCAGAAGGAAGTAAACAATGTTATCGAGGATTTTAAATCGTCGCATTCAGGATTGACGTCGGATGAGGCGCGGAAGCGCCTTGAAGAGTACGGCCTTAATGAACTTAAGGTGAAAAAGAAAAAGACCGCTTTCATGATGTTCCTCGACCAGTTCAAGGACTTCATGATCATCGTGCTTATCTGCGCGGCCGCAATCGCCGGCATCGTCGGGAAGCCCACGGACGCGATCGCGATCATAGCCATCGTGGTTCTGAACGCGATCATCGGGTTTATCCAGGAATACCGGGCGGAAGAGGCAATGGCCGCTCTCAAGCGAATGGCGGCTCCAACGTCAACGGTCCTGCGGGACAACGGTCCGGTCAGCATCCCGGCATCACAGCTTGTGCCGGGGGACATTGTTCTGCTGGAGGCCGGCCAGGTGGTGCCCGCGGATATGCGTTTGATCGAATCCGCGAGCCTGAAGGCGGAAGAGGCCGCGCTCACCGGCGAGTCCGTGCCCGTGGAGAAGCACACCGCCCGGCTGCATGACGAGCATTTGCCGATAGGCGACAGAAAAAACCTGGCGTATCAGGGCACGGTCATCACCTACGGCCGGGGCTCCGGCGTGGTTGTCGCAACCGGCATGGATACGGAGATGGGCAGGATCGCCGCGCTGCTCCAGGAGGGAGAGGAGGCAAAGACCCCTCTCCAACTGAGGCTCGCGGCCTTCGGCAAGAAGCTCGCCATCGCCATTCTGGCGATATGCGCCATTGTGTTCGTGGCGGGCCTCATGAGGGGCGAGGACATGTTCCTTATGCTCCTCACGGCCATCAGCCTTGCGGTTGCCGCGATCCCGGAGGCGCTGCCCGCTGTCATCACCATAGCCCTTGCGCTTGGGGCAAAAAGGATGGTGAAACACCACGCCCTTATCAGACGGCTCCCCGCTGTCGAGACCCTGGGCTCTGTTACCTATATCTGCTCCGACAAGACCGGCACGCTTACGCTGAACAAGATGACCGTGGAGGAGCTTTATGTGGATGGAAGCATAGTTCGGAGTTCGGAGTTCGGAGTTCGGAGTGAAAAGAGCATAGAAGCTTTCAATCCGCAATCTCTGTTTTTCACCGCCCTCGCCCTCTCCAACGACGCCCGTCAGGACGCCTCCGGCGGCGTCATCGGCGACCCCACGGAGATCGCCCTGTACAATATAGCGAAGGAAAACGGCTATGACAAGAAGGGCCTGGAGGAAACCTCGGCCCGTGTCGCGGAAATCCCTTTTGATTCGGACAGAAAGTGCATGACCACGTTCCACAAAATGCCGGGGTCA
>JANONA010000093.1:0-2434 GCA_031420575.1 Nitrospirota bacterium
CGCACAGCCAGACCAACGCGCAGGTCATGTACAGCTACCGGTTCTAAGGGAGAACGAAGAAGAGATGAAATAAAAAAGGGCTATGGGAAACTGTAGCCCTTTTTTTCACGAAAGGGAGGCGCTATGATACCAGCATTAAGAAGATTGTCGTTGGCATCGTTGTTGGTAGTTTTCTTTTTGAACGTGGCCGGCGCTAATGAAGCGCTTTTGAAACCGTTTATTCTCGGATCCCGCGGTCCTGGCACGATGGCGGAAAAAACAGCTCTTGTCAAGTCCGCCCTTGCCGCGGAGGGGTTCACCCTGGCAGGGGAGTACATGCCCTATCCCGAGGCCATTGTCATCGTTGCAACGAATGACGAGCTGAAGAGCAATGCGGCAAAATCCAAACACGGTGGGTTTGGGGCGGCAGTTCGCGTCTCGGTAACCATGGTCAAGGACGAAGTGCAGGTAGCATACACGAACCCCGTCTACATGGCAAATGTATACCGTATGCAGGGTGATCTGACCGGTGTTGCCGCCAGGCTTGCGGCTGCGCTGGGCAATAAAGAGAGCTTCGGCGCAAAGGGTTTGAAGGCGAAGAAGCTCCGCTCCTATCATTATATGTTCGGCATGGAGTATTTTGACGAGCCCAGCGTGCTGGCTGAATATGGAAGTTTTGAAGAAGCCGCAGCGGCTGTTGAATCAGGCCTGTCCGCGGGACGGGGCGGGGTGACGAAGGTGTACCGGATCGACGTACCCGAAAAGAAAGAGGCGGTTTTCGGCGTGGCCATGAAGGGCGCGACGGAAGCGGACAAGTATATGGACGACAAGTTCATCATGAGCGAAATTGATTTCAAGGAGCTTCGGGCTACCGCGCACCTGCCCTATGAAATCTTAGTTGCAGACAACAAGGTCTATGCCCTGTATGCGCGCTTCCGTATCGCAAGCAGCTTCCCCGACCTGTCCATGATGGGGAGCAACAGTTTTATGAATATCATGAAGAGTCCCGAGGCGATCCGCAAGGCCCTGACGCGGGCCGCCGGAGGCGGGAAATAAATCGATGAGCGAGGAGGTGAAGGATATGTCGGCGGATATTAAGTTCGATCAGTTTCTGGATGCAAAGGGCACGAGCTGCCCGGTGCCGATATTGAAAACGAAAAAGGCCATGGATGCGCTCTCCAAGGACCAGGTTCTCAAGGTGGAAGCCACGGATGCCGGTACAAAGAATGATATGGCCTCGTGGGCAAAAAGAACAGGCAATGAGATTCTGAAGGTTGAGGAAGGTTCGGGCACGTTCACCTTCTACATTAAAAAAACAGCATAAGGAGAAAATAATGGCAAATAAAAAGATGACGATTATTGCGTCCAAGGGTTCGCTGGACATGGCCTACCCGCCGCTGATCCTCGCCACCACGGCAGCGGCAATGAATGTTGACACGACGATCTTTTTCACCTTTTTTGGGCTGGAAATCATCAAAAAAGGCGTTGCGGACAAGCTGAAGATATCCCCCATGGGAAACCCCGCCCTGCCGATGCCGATGCCGATCCCGACACTGATTGCGGCCATGCCGGGCATGGAGCTCATGGCAACCACCATGATGAAGTCCATGTTCAGTAAACACGGCGTGCCGACCATCGGCCAGTTGCTCGAGCTCGCCAGGGAGGCCGGCGTAAAGCTGATCGCCTGCCAGATGACCATGGATGTGATGGGAGTGAAGCAGTCGGACATCATCGACGGCGTTGAGTTCGGCGGCGCGGCGGCATGGCTGGATGCGGCAGCGGACTCCCAGATCAATCTGTTCGTTTAGCCTGTTCATCGTCTTCAGGGTTTTTAAAGCATTAGTGAGGGGAAAGCGGTTCCGCAGTCGAGCCGGCTTTCCCCTTTTTTTTGCGGCAGCGGCGATTATCCCAGCGCCTCGGAAAACCCCTTCACGAACGCCTGCTTCACGTCATCAAGCGGGACATTCCCGCCGAGCTCTCGTTTGATGGAAGTGACAACATCGCCGGAGCATCCGCCGGGAATGACCTCGGCTTCGAGCGCGGGATCATACTCTATGAGGATCGAGCCGTGCTGGAGGAACGCGCCGGACAGTCTGCGCTGGGCGCTGCCGACGATCTTCCGGTCGTGGACCAGGAGCTCGTACCACGACGGGGAGGAAAAACAGGCCGGGTCCTTCGCGTCTTTCCGCACGAGGGCCGCGTGCCTGCCCCCGCGCGAGACCATTTCCGCTGTAATGCCGAGGTTCCTGAGCCCCGCGAGCAGGCCGGTTGCGATTATCTTATAGGCGCCGAGGACCGTGGAGGGGAAGAGAGGATCGTCAGTGCGCGCGATGATGCTGTAGGTAAGTTCCTTATTATGCAGTACGGCCCTGCCGCCGGTGACGCGCCGTACAACATCGAAGCCGAGCCGCTTACAGGCCTCGGCATTCACCGCGGTCTCTCTTTTCTGAAATCG
>JANONA010000094.1:0-4622 GCA_031420575.1 Nitrospirota bacterium
GCTGCGCTATGAATATGTTCATTATTGATAATGAGGTGTATATTCGGCTCATTTTTTTCTTTGGGATTTTTCTTTCCATGGCAATCTGGGAGGTGAGCTCCCCCCGCCGAGTGTTAACGATGTCAAAAAGGACTCGATGGCTCATAAATCTCTCCTTAACCATATTCAATACCTTTGTGGTTCGTCTCCTTTTTCCCGCCGCCGCTACAGGGATTGCCCTCATTGCTCAACGAAAGGGATGGGGTATTTTCAATATCATATCCATGAACAGTATGATTGCAGGGTTGATTTCCATTGCTCTGCTCGATTTCATGATATACTTCCAGCACTATGTCTTTCACCACGTCCCGATTTTCTGGCGCCTCCATATGGTCCACCATACGGATCTTGATATTGATGTGACAACAGGAACCCGATTTCATCCTGTTGAGATCATCCTTTCGATGCTCATAAAAACCACTCTTGTGATCATCATCGGAGCGCCGGTGTGGTCTGTCGTCGTCTTTGAAATACTCCTGAACGGCACATCCATGTTCAACCATAGCAATGTCTTTATGCCTCTCATAGCCGACAAACTCTTAAGGAAAATCGTAGTGACGCCTGATATGCACCGCGTGCACCATTCAGTAATCATAAAAGAAACGAACAGTAATTTCGGCTTTAACTTTCCGTGGTGGGACAGGCTCTTCAGGACGTATAAAGACCAGCCCGTGGCGGGGCATGGAGGCATGCTCATCGGTCTTGCAAACTTCAGAGATGCAAAACGTCTCACCTTCCCCTATATCCTGGCATTGCCGTTAATAACAAAAAGGATGCGGTAAGAACATGTCCTTTCAATAACATAGAGTCTATCTTGCATCAGCAAAGCCTGTTATGCCTGAAGCAAGATGGATATTATATCCTTGATAGAGAACAATTCCCTATAAATAAATTTTACAAACAACGTTTATTTCTGGCGTGGTAACTCCCTGAATTTATTATTGTTGCCATGCTAATAGGTTAAATCATGAAAATTATAGATGATTATGGTTCAATTAGTTTTTTTTATTTGACTAAAAGAGGAAGTACACATATAATCAATATTCTTAACATCTAACATCATCGTCATCGTGGTGCGTGAAATCAAGCAAGAACGATGAGATTGTTATACCTGCCTGCCTCATTTCACTTTATTTTCTCTGACTTCTGATTTTTTTTGAAAGGGAGACCGACCGTACGCCTGAATAAAATAAGCCGTATTCTTCAGGGTGCGGAGCGTTAGGGCTTCCGTTGAGCGCATTTCGTTTTGAGGAAGCACGATGCTGGTCCGATGAATTTTTTTGCAGAATCCGCGGTATACCCGGATAATTCTATAAGGAGGGTTTCCACCATGAGCAAAGATAGTAAGACACCGATGCTTGATGACCTGGAAAAAGGCGTATGGCCGAGTTTCGTAAAAGAGATTAAGAAGGCTGCGGTGAAGAGTAATACGGCGCAGGATCTCCTCAACATCCTTGAGAGATCATACCGGGATAAAGTAACCCACTGGAAGCACGGCGGTATCGTGGGCGTGCTCGGTTACGGCGGCGGCGTCATCGGCCGTTACTGCGATCTGCCCGAAGAATACCCGGGCGTGGCTCACTTCCACACGGTCCGCATCAACCAGCCCGCCGGTTTCTACTATACGGCGAGCGCACTCCGCGAACTCATGGATATCTGGGACAAATACGGCAGCGGCCTGACCAACTTCCACGGTTCCACGGGAGACCTGGTCCTCCTCGGCACGCAGACCGACAAGCTCGAGGCCATTTTTGCTGAAATAACGGCAAAGGGCTGGGACCTCGGCGGATCCGGTTCCTGCCTTCGTACCCCGAGCTGCTGCGCCGGTATGTCCCGCTGCGAATTCGCCTGCATCGACTCGATGGAAATTTGTGATACCCTTACCCATAAATTTCAGGATGAGCTCCACCGCCCCGCGTTCCCTTACAAGTTCAAGATCAAGGTCTCCGGTTGCGCGAATGACTGCACGGCAGCCGTGGCCCGCGCCGACCTGTCCATTATCGGCACATGGAGAGATTCCATCCAGATGGACCAGGCGGAAGTGAAGAATTATTCCACGAAAATGAACATCCAGACCGAGATCGTCGATATGTGCCCGACCAAGTGCATGAGCTTCGACAACGGCACGCTCAAGATCAACAACAAAGATTGCAATCGCTGTATGCACTGCATCAACCAGATGCCGAAGGCGCTCCGGCCGGGCAAGGAAAAAGGCGCGACCATCATGCTCGGCGGCAAGGCCCCGATCGTGACCGGCGCTCTCATGAGCTGGGTCATCCTTCCCTTCATGAAGCTTGAGCCGCCTTTCGATAACCTGGAAGCTCTCATCCGCAAACTCTGGGAGTGGTGGGACGATCACGGCAAGAACCGTGAGCGTATCGGCGAACTCGTAGACCGTCTTGGCATGAGGTCCATGCTCGAATCAACCGGTCTGCCGCCCGTGCCGCAGATGGTAAAAGCCCCCAGGTCGAACCCGTACGTATTCTGGTCCGCGGACGACGTGAAATAACTTAAAGGAGGATAACTTAGAATGGCTGACAAACCGAAGAGAATAACCGATATTGGAGCCCCTCACTTCAGCAAATTTTTGCCTCCCGTGATCAAGAAGAACTACGGGAAGTGGAAGTACCATGAACAGATCAATAAGGGCACGATGAAGCATGTTTCCGAGACGGGCGACGAACTGTATACCGTGCGCATGGCCTCCCCCCGTTTAGTGAGCACCGATTATATCCGCGAAGTATGCGACATCGCCGAGAAGTTCTCCGGCGGGCATCTGCGCTTTACGACGCGTAATAACATCGAGTTCTTTCCCGACAAAGCACAGGTCGATCCGCTCCAGGCCGAGCTCAAGAAGCGCGGCCACCTGGTCGGCGGCATCGGCTATGGCATCAGCAATGTGGTGCATACCCAGGGCTGGATCCACTGCCATACCCCGGCCACGGACGCCTCGGGCGTTGTGAAGGCGGTCATGGATGAACTCCATGAGTATTTCACCACCAAGAGCCTGCCGGCGCGCGTACGCATTGCGCTTGCTTGCTGTCTCAACATGTGCGGCGCGGTGCACTGCTCAGACATAGCCATCCTCGGCATTCACCGCAAGCCGCCGAAGGTGAATGAGGCGACCATCGCGAACCAGTGCGAGATCCCCACGACCATCGCTTCCTGTCCAACCGGCGCTATTTCCCCGAACCCGGCTTTGAAGTCAGTGAAGATCAAGGAGGAGCGCTGCATGTATTGCGGCAACTGCTATACCATGTGTCCCTCGCTCCCGATCGCGAATGCAACCGGTGACGGTATCTCCATCTATGTGGGCGGCAAGGTTTCGAACGCTCGCGGTCCGGCGCGCATGTCCAAGCTGGCTATCCCGTTCCTCCCGAACAATCCGCCGCGCTGGCCCGAGGTTGTACAGGCCGTAAAGCACCTGGTGGAAGTCTACGCCAAGAATGCGCATAAGCACGAGCGCGTTGGCGAATGGATCGAGCGTATCGGCTGGGAGCGTTTCTTCACGCTCACCGGTATTCCGTTCACCCATATGCACATCGATGATTTCACCTTTGCGCGTGAGACGTTCAGAATGACCCCGACGTTCAAGTGGGAGTAAAAAAGTGCGAGCCGGCCTCCCGACTGATATGTCGGGGGGCCGGTTTGTTTGATGACGTGAACAACTTAACGGAGGGGACGACAATGGACGCCGCGGAACTGCAGACAAAAATATATGCGTTGGTAGAGAAGAGCCAGGGCAAAAAGAAGCTGAAGCCCAAGGATCTCAGCACCGCCATGGAGGCCGAAGGCGTGACAAGAGAAGAGTTCAAAGCCGCGCTCCGCGAGCTGATAGACGGCGGCAAGCTGGTGTATTCGTACTTTGGCGGCACTGCTGTCGAGATCCCGCACACCGAGGGTTCGGCCAATCCGCAACCATAATGCGGATTATGCCGAGGCTGGTAATTTCAGCCACTCGCGGGGGACTTGGCAAGACAACTCTCGCGATCGGCATCACCGTTGCCTGGCGCAAGCGGGGCAGGCGGGTAGCGGTTTTTAAAAAGGGCCCGGATTTTATCGATGCGGGGTGGCTCGGCGCGGCGGCGGGCCGTCCGTGTTATAACCTTGATCTTTTTATCATGGAACGGGAACGTATCCTGCGGTCCTTTGGAGCTCATACGGTTGATGCGGATGTTGCGGTGATCGAGGGCAACCGGGGACTCTATGATGGTGTGGACGAGGCGGGGACCTACAGCACCGCGCGGCTTGCGCAGCTTCTGAAAACTCCCGTGGCGCTCATTGTTGATGGTACCAAGGCATCCAACACGGTCGGAGCGGTTGTTCTGGGATGCCGGCACTATGACACCACGGTCGAGATCAAGGGAGTTATTCTCAATAACGTATCGCCGGGCCGACATGAAACCGTAATCAGGAATTCCATTGAACAGCACACCGGTGTACGTGTTGTCGGCTCGGTGCCGCGCCAGAGAAAAGGCGAGTTCCCCGAGCGGCACATGGGGCTGACGCCTTTCCAGGAACATCCTGAAGTGGAACAGGCACTATCCGCCTCCGCGGCAATGGCTGAAAAATATCTTGACCTT